>NZ_JAMAWB010000025.1:0-93212 GCF_023713585.1 Paenibacillus sp. MER TA 81-3 | reverse complement strand
ATCACACAGTCGCCGAAATCCGCAAAAATGTTCAGCAGTTTATGGACGAGATCATGAAATATCCCTTGTCCATCATCGATCGTCTTTGTGTAAGATTCTAAGTGATTCAATAATTCAACTTATATAGTATATTATTAAAAATGTCCACGTCTTCTTCGCTCACCGCTATATCTGCTTCTGTGAGCAATTGCTCCAGATCAAGCATGCAATACAGCATATGATTCAGACGCACCCCGCCCCACTTGATTCTCTCGAAATTCAACACATTGATATCTTCATTCGTATAATCTTCATGAACGGCTACGCCATATGTATCGCATACATAACACTCGCCAAAACAAGCATAGGTGCTGCCATTATTGTTAGTCGCATACTTCCCGACATTGCTCTCGAAGGGGTGCGCAACCATTCGATGGGTCAACGCCCAACTGGAGAGCGCGCTTCTCAAATACACCTTTCTGGTAGACAGACTATGCAAAAAGGCTTTCGCCGCCATTTCCTTCGTAATCACTTTATGCAATTCAATCATTCGCAGCACACATTCATCATGGCCGATCGTGATCGGATCGAACATCAAGCCTTTATCTTTCGCATATTCGAAATCTTCCCCCGAAAAAAGGATCGTGCGGGTATCCTTCCAGCCGCTGCTGCTCCAGAAGGTTTTCATTAATATTTGCTTGGCCTTCTTGTCCATTCAGAACGGCACCTCTCTTATTTTCCTACTTAAAGCATTCAATTTTTTAACATTCTACACCGAACATACGTTTCCTTCTTCTGTTATCGGTATTTTGTGTCGAAAAATGAACGCATTTGAGAATAATTAGAGCAAAAGCGTTCTAACTCTCACGACGGAAGTCATGAGTGAAAGAACGCTTATGCATGAGCTACAGCCTAGGGTCTATCTCTTTTTCACTTGCCACCTCAAATAACAGATTTGCCGCCACTTCCTTATATAACTCATTCTCTGGTGTAATTTTATTAGACTTCTCCTTTTCGAATCGATCTGAACATCATGCCACTATTCGGATTTTTCTTGATCATAAAAGAAAGATCCGGGTTCGTGGACCTGACTTGAACAATAGCCATCGTTATCTTCTCCTCTAAAATGAAGTATCGCTTTGCTGCACAGCAAAGCAATTCATGCTTCTATCATCACTCATTAATACTGGAACGAACAGGGTAAAAGCATTACGACACGAAAAAAAAGTGCAAAAAAACCGCCGAATCCAGAGGATCCGACGGTGTCGTCTGTCTTACTTGGCGCTGTCCAGCACCTCTTGCGGCACTTTGATCTCGCCGACTTCATTATGCTTGGAGAAAGTGCTTGTCAGTACCATCTCCAAAGACATGCCTTGACCATCTTGCTCCATGTCCATCGTCATGTTGACGTCGGACTTCGTAGGCAAATACGTATCTTTATTCACGCCATACGTAATTTTGATGCTTTTGATGTTCATTTGCTCCATCAAAGCAGCCGTTTGCGGGTCATTGCCCGATTGGCTCATCAGGGACTTAGCCAGTTCCTTCAAGCCTTCCCCGGACAAATCGGCAGACAGCACATATTCGTTCCCTTCAACCGACACCTTCGCGTCTTTGGAGATCGATTTGAATTGCTCCAACTGCTGCTCCGGTTTGGCAGATGCCTCAACGGTCGCCATCAATTGATCCTTCATCTCGTCCGGAACCTTCGTCCATGCTCCGCCGACTTGCGAGTAAATGCCTTCTTGCGTAATATACTGCTTAATATCCTGTTCCCCTTGATCCGGGATGGACATTTTAATTTCCTGGTACATATTCAGCGGCTCTTTGGTCATGTCTGTCTTCATCTGCATGTCGACCTTCTGCTCTTGCTTTTGGTCGCCTTGGCTTACCGTAATGTTTTGCTTGACTGAAGCATCCATAGAGAAGCTCTTCAAGTCTTTGCTGGCATCCGCTGTCTTCTGAATCAGTTCATCTACTGTCGGCGCCGCCGCGGTCTCTTTAGTCTCACCCGCCGGTTGTTCCGCAGTCGTGTTATTCCCCCCGGTTGCTTCCTTCGCATTTCCGCATGCCGTAATTCCTAGTACCAAAATTGCTGATAATAATACTGCTGTCCACTTCTTCAAGCGATTGTCCCCCTAAGATTTATATTCTTACTCATATTAACCAATATGCAAGGAGTCGTAACAGGGAATTTAGACCCAAGTAGTCAAAACCCAGGTCCTGAATATATGGTCTATTAGAACCATATTCCTGTGCATTAACATTCTTTATTCGACAAAGGTATAATACTAAATAGAGCGTTCTACTATTGCATAAGTGGAGGAATTTCGGTGTGAAAAATCTTCTGATTACCGGCTACCGCGCGCACGAGCTCGGTATTTACGGCAATAAACATAAAGGAATCCCCTATATCCGCAAAGCCATTGCAGCCAGATTGATCCCCCTGGTGGAAGAAGGATTGGAATGGGTCATCACCCCCGGCCAGTACGGGGTCGATCTATGGGCATGCGAAGCAGCCATCTCGCTGAAGGCGCAGTATCCGCATTTGAAATGTTCTATCATCACGGCCTACAGCCAACCGGAGGAGCAATGGAGCGACGAGAAAAAAACGTATTTCGAGCAAATCCTGCAAGGGGTTGATTACTATAGAGCGGTGAGCAACGGGCCTTATATCGGAAAATGGCAGTTCGTCGCCCGGGATGAGCTGTTATTCCGCAAAACAGACGGCATTCTGCTCGTCTATGATGAAGACGCCGGCGATGCGAGTCCCAAGTTCGTCAAGGAACGCGCGCTGAAAAAGCAGGCGCAAGACGGCTATATCTATTTGAATATCGGCTCGGAAGAGATTCAGGCTATCGCGGATGAGGAGCAGAGCTATGACTTCGGCGAATATATGAGTTAAGCTGCCTTGTTGCCTGCGGTCGAGGTAGTTTCCATTGGAAAACGTACAGTCAAATGTGCGGATGGAGCAGCTAAACGGCTTGCAGACTGCATTTTGTCCAGTGGATGTGACTCCTTTCTAACTATAACAGATGAATGGCGCGAAAACACTGGATGATTTCCAATCAAACCTGTCATTAAGAGTTGCCCATTGCATTTTCACTGGATGAACTCCAATGCGAGATAAGGGAAAAGGACGGATCCGTTCCGTCCTTTGTGTTAGAGGGCAGTCTGCAATTAGCAGCCTTCTGGCTAACTCAGACTCTTCTGCTGCTTGCCTTTGCCCCAAGACCCGCGCAGCAGCATGAACATAATGAACAGCAAAGCGGCAAGCTGCGGCACAAAAGTCTCCCAAGTCGGATAAGCCCCCAGCCATCCGATTGAAGGCAGCCCTGCCTGACTATGAGCAGACAGCTTCCCTGCCACCTGCAAAGCATGGATACTCTCGCCCAAGAAGCGAATAACCAAATAGTAGATAAGTGTGGTAGCCGCCATAAAGAACGGCCAAATCGGCAGCTTCGCACTGAAATGAATAATAGCGAAACCAAGGACGACTAGCGCTGCCTACATGCACGATATATTCATTCAACTTATCCGCAGCCGCCAGCTTATGCTGCATCGGTAAGAACTGCTTGCGCAGATCTTGCTGGAAGCAGATAAAGAACAAACCCGCATCAATCTACCCGGTCTTCGCATCAATACCGCTTGAATACGAAAAGGCGCGGCACAATATTTGCACCTTGCCATCCATGTGCGCCAATCTGGAATGTGCCGTCTCCGGGATGGCCAGATTGCCTGAGGCGTCGCGCTTCTCCAGATCAAGAGGGTCGAACTCATCTTGGCCGCCGAGAGGGGCGCCCGTTGTTCGATAACGTCCGAAGGTCACTTCCTGGTCCTGCAGAGTGGAACGGTCCCATATCTCGATACGCATCCGTATCCGGCGGACGACCATATAACTGCCGCCCTCCATCCAAGATGCGACTGTCCCAGGCTGAACCCATACCGTCTCATTCATCTTCGCTGCATCCGTTGTATCTGGATTCCCGGTTCCATCCTTGAATCCCATCAGGTTGCGCGGCGTGCCCCCGGAGGTATCGGCTTGGCCAGAACGTTGAAAGCCGTCCTGCGTCCACCGCAGCACGGCCGTTCCACGCGCAATTCGAGCCCAGTTGCGCAGCGCGTGGAAGGCTACCTGAAGATCGTCTGCGCATACTTGAACGCACAGATCTCCGCCCGACCATTGCGGCTGGATATCATCCGCGCGGAATACGGGCAGATCCGGAAAAGCGGCAGGGATGGCATTACGGAAATTCATATGAGGCACTCAGTGATCTGTTTCATCAACACCTTTGCTTCATTCTCCCCTTCCTTCAGAAAGACACATAAGCTCAGCTGGGAAGCTAAAAATTAGCAACTAACATACCATTGGCCACTTAATGCCCTGCTTTCTACACGAATAGGCATATGCCTTTTAACGTTTTCATTCTTTCCTGACCGTGTGGGAGAGTGGGTAAAAGATACGAAGTGTCACACACGATGGGAGTATCATCTGAATGATGGGGAGAGTGACGAGAGGAGGTCGAAACGGTGAGAGAAGTTTTCGGGGGAATCTCATTCCAATGACAAGCTATTACGGTATTAGATAGACAATATTTAACCAGAGATCATTCACTTATAAGGGATTATTCGGTACTATTGGTATATCCTATAGATTTGAGAGGTGATGAAATGAAGTCTGAGTTGCTGCAGTTCACATCCATTGGCGATCTCATCAAAACACGCAGACAAGCGGCCAATCTAACAATGGCCCAGCAACTTACAGATGAGTATGTTGTTCGGCTTAGTCAGCTTTTGGATACATATATTGTTGAGGCTCAACGATTAGCTGTAACGCATAACAGCAGTTGATAATTTTGTATGAACTAACACGCTAAGGATTAACCGGATCAAGATTACGACTAAAAAGATCTATCCTACGGTCATTCGAATACACCTTGCCTACTCGTTTGTTCGTAAAAACCCCTCTTAATTCTTACCGATATTCGCTTTCGGAATAACCTTTATAACCACCTCATCATCTGCTAGCATCTCTCGAACTCAATTGTTTATCGGTATGAGAACCTTCGATCGCATCCCGCATCCCTTTTTTTTCGTCAATGCGTCCCCCAAACTAGCCAATTTAATAGAGGTAGCTGCTAATAAAAATAACCTCCCTGTTCACGGGGAGGTTATGCAGACATCTTCAGGTTTTCAATAAATATCGCCACGGTTTTCCATTGTTAGAATACATACAACTTGTTCCTTGTGATTAACCTCAAAAATAACGCGATAGCTGCCAACCCTTAGACGAAAAAACTTATCCTTACCTTTAAGAGGCTTTATATCGCCAACCGGTGGCCGGACTGACAAGCCAAGTAATGCTTTTCGTATTCGCAATTGAATCGACTTTTCTTGTTTCGCAACAAATTTGACTGCATCACGGCTTAGTGTCAGTCGGTAAGTCGAGTTCATTCATCGCTTCCTCCCACGACATAAATCCGCTATCACTGTCTAACTGGCGTCGCTCATCCTCATTTAAAGGAATATCATCAGGGGCTAATTCGGAAATCTCATCCCAATCCGGCCGTTGATGCCGCAACACCAAAAACTGTAAATAATCAATTGCTGATTGTTGAGCAGCTTCCGGGAGCTGCTCAAATAATTTTAGTACGTCATCTTTACGGATTGCCATAAAAACACCTCCACTGAGGAGATTAATCGATATTTCCATTATACCTTACTTTATCGAATCTGCCACTTACTGCCGAGATATCCCCAGCACCTGTTTTTCCACTTTTCTGATGGGAAGCATTTCACCTTTAGAGTAACATTATAAACAACAAATAACCCGCCCTGGATTTCGCCAGAGACGGGTCATTTTCTTTATCAGCTTGCACTACACCATTACTTTGCAAATATCATTTGTGAATTCGACCGGATCGCTAATCGGCAGTCCTTCGATCAGCAGCGCTTGATTATACAACAGGTTGGTATAGAGAGTAAGCTTATCCTTGTCGTTCTCATAAGCGTCCTTCAAAGACTTAAATACGTCATGATTGATATTGATTTCCAACACCTTGTCCGCTTTTACATCCTGACTGTTCGGCATTGCTTTCAATATTTTTTCCATCTCTATCGTCAATTCTCCCTCGGTAGAGAGGCAGACCGGATGGGATTTCAGTCTCTTCGACGCTCTGACGTTTTTCACTTTGTCGGTCAGAATGTTTTTCATATCATCAAAGAGCTCTTTGTTGTCTTTTTCTTCCGCATCGGAATCCGTTTCATTATCATCCGCTTCAATTCCCAAGTCGCCGCTCGATACCGATTTGAATTCTTTCTCTTTGTAGCTCATGATCATCTTGATCGCGAACTCATCGATATCGTCGGTAAAGTACAAGATCTCATAACCCTTATCGGCTACCAGCTCGGTCTGCGGGAGCTTCTCGATTCTGTCAATCGATTCGCCGGAAGCATAGTAGATATACTTCTGATCTTCAGGCATTCTCGATACGTATTCATCCAGCGTGACCAGCTTCTTCTCTGTGGAAGAGTAGAACATCAGCAAGTCCTGCAGCACTTCTTTATGAGTTCCGTAATCGCTGTATACCCCATATTTCAACTGTCTGCCAAAGGATTTGTAAAATTGGTCATACTTCTCTCTTTCATCCTTCAGCAAGCTTTGCAATTGACCCTTGATTTTGTTCTTAATGTTTTTGGCAATGAGAGTTAATTGCCGATCATGCTGCAGCATCTCGCGGGAAATGTTCAGAGATAAATCCTCGGAATCGACCATTCCTTTGACAAAGCCAAAATAGTCAGGCAGCAGGTCCGCGCACTTATTCATAATCAACACGCCATTGGAATACAGCTCTAGCCCTTTCTCATACTCCTTTGTGTAATAGTCAAACGGCGTATTTTCCGGGATAAATAGTATTGCATTGTATACGACAGCGCCATCGGCACTGATATGGATATGCTTAATAGGCTTGTCGAAGCCGTAACGCTTTTCGACATAAAAATTCTCATAATCTTCTGGTGTAAGCTCATTCTTGTTTTTCCGCCAAATCGGAACCATGCTGTTTACGGTTTGTTCTTCCTGATATTCTTCGAGCTCATCTTCGTTGTCTTCTTTAGGTCTCTGTCCTTTCACATCCATCTTGATAGGGTATCTAATAAAATCAGAGTATTTTTTAATAATCGATTTCAAGCGATACTCTTCCAGATACTCATCATATTGGTCATCTTCGGTGTTCTCTTTGATTTTCAAAATAATCTCGGTACCTACGGAATCTTTCTCGCACGGCACAATGTTGTACCCATCTGCGCCCTTGGACTCCCACTTGAAAGCCTCATCGCTGCCCAGAGCCTTGCTGATTACCGTAACCACATCCGCCACCATAAAAGCGGAATAGAATCCAACCCCGAATTGACCAATGATATTGTGCCCGTCCTTCAATTCATTTTCATTCTTGAATGCTAACGAGCCGCTCTTGGCGATAACCCCCAGGTTATTTTCAAGCTCCTCTTTCGTCATGCCAATCCCCGTATCGGAGAGGGTCAATGTTCTGCTTGCCTTATCGACAGCTACTTTGACGTAATAATTTTCTTTGTCGAACACCAATTGATCATCGGTTAGCGCTTTGTAATATATTTTGTCGATGGCATCGCTAGCATTAGAAATGAGCTCTCGTAAAAAAATTTCTCGCTGCGTATAAATGGAGTTAATCATCATTTCCAGCAATCTTTTCGATTCTGCTTTAAACTGTTTTTTTGCCATGAATGAATAGGTCTCCTTTCAATTTAAAAAGTAATGAAAAATGTATGTGAGTATAGTATATAAGCTTGTTGTAGATGTGCTTAAAATCGGCTGGCCAAATATTTAGCACTCAAACCAGAAGAGTGCTAACACCTTATTTCTATATAACATATACTAATTTTGGATGTCAATATGTTGCTTTCATATAAAAACGCTGCAACCCTTTCGTAGCAAGGAATTACAGCGTTTGCAGATTATTTGGGCCTATGATGAACGCTACCTATTTTACACAATCTCAACATTACTTTTCATTAAGCTGCCCTATACGATGAAGTAATTAGATCACAACAACCCGGCCAAGACGATGAAGTCAGCCGGGTTGTTTCCGTTACTTTTATTTTCTCTTACCAGGTGTCCACTTAAAGCCGCAATTCATACAGCCGTTTACGATTTCACTTCTTCCTACAAATCCAACAAGGATACTGACAGGTAATGACAAGCTTAATGAAAGATAACAATAATTAAGCTTATTAGCCCGTCATTTATCGGCAAGTCTGTTTTCCACATGATTGCATTTACTACAACCATGCCCAATATAATTATCAAGAGGGGAAGCAATGCCATCCAGCCTAAGGTTTTAAAAAAGTTGGCAAAGCTATATCCTCTTTTGTTGGCTACAATTTGCGGTGACTTACATTTCCGACAAACAATAGTATGTTCGTTCCTTGTGCCATCACCGTGTTTTCTCGCTCCTGCCGCTTGAGCGCCTGACACTCTGTTTATTTGAGAACCAGCCACCCTTGTTTGACCGCTGCCCGTTTTATTGCCTTGGTAGGCAGATGTCTTGTTCGGCGGATTTAGTCTCGTTCCGGTTGTACGTTGCACTTCTTTTGACTCCCTTCAGTTGTGTGTTGATAGGTATATTGAACCATTCGACATAAGTTACCAAAATCCTCCTTCACCCTCTTTATTTTGTTTTTCGCACCTTTTGACCTATGTAAATTGAACTAGCACATCACCGGACAACGGCACCGAGCTGTGGACGTTCAAGCTGCCTTATACGATACAATAATAGTTCGCAGAACAAAAACAACCCGGCCATGACAAAAGTCAGCCGGGTTGTTCCATTACTCTGAACATTTCAGATTGGAAAGAGATGGACGCATTATGCTTGTCCGTCATTTATAAGTTTATATTTCATCGCATATTCAACAAGTTCGCTTTTTCTAGAAACATTCAGCTTATTCATCATTCTTGTCTTATGAGTATCAACCGTTTTGATGCTTACTGTTAATTCCTGAGCTGTCTCAACTAGCGTATATCCTCTCGCAAGAAACCGCAGCACCTCGCGCTCGCGCGGACTTAAAATTACGTAAGGATTCCGTGACTCTGCTTCTTTTGGCGTTTTTTTGAGCATCGATGACAGCAATGTCCGAGTTTCTTGCGGCCGAAGGTATACGTATCCGTTCATAACGGAATCAATGGCTGTGTACAATTCTTCATCTACTGCCGCCTTAGGGATGTAACCCGAAGCCCCAGCTTGCATGATTGAAGTGATGTAGTCTTCATCTTCATGCATGGTGAGCACGATGACTTTCGCTTGCTCATAACGCAATTTGATTTCTCTGAGAACCTGAATGCCGTCTAAGCGCGGCATACTGATGTCGAGTATTAAAATATGAGGTCTTACTTCTTCGTAAAGCTGAAGGGCTTCAATTCCATCGGCGGCTTCGCCCACAACTTCCAAGGATGGCTTCTTCTGCAGCAGCAGCTTCAAGCCCGACCGCAGCAAAGCGTGGTCATCAACTAGCATGATTGTTATTGTCTGTTCCATCACTGCACCCTTTTTCCAGCTCTAGCGGGATAGACACCCTAAGTTCGGTCCCGCCGACACTCGTAGTTTTGACAAAGAATGAACCGCCAAGCAGTTCGGCTCTTTCCTTCATACCGTATATTCCGATCCGATTTTGCTGGCGAGCCCTTTCAAAATCTTCCGGCCGGATACCGTGACCGTTATCATGGATAGTCAATTGTATGCAATGATCTGCGATTCCCATCGTAATCTCAATCTGGGTCGCTGCTGTATGCTTGACTACATTCGTCAAGCTTTCTTGAAGAATTCGGTACAAGGCTACAGCAGTATGACTATCAATAACAATATCATCTTCGGGGGCGAATAGATTCACTGCAATATCGTGCTTCTCTTCAAACTTTTGCACATATTTCTTTATTGCCGGAATTAATCCCATATCATCTAAAATAGGCGGTCTTAATTCTACTGCCAAATCTCTAATTTCCCGCAAAATACTCGATGCAATCTCCCGGCTGGTATGAAGCAGCTCCTGCTGCTCGGTATCTTTCGCTTCATTAGCCAACACACGCATCGTAACCATTAGCGAAGTAAGAGCTTGGCTTGTTTCATCGTGAAGTTCGCGGGAGATTCTTTTTCGCTCATCTTCTTGAGCGGATAATAGCTTCAAGATCAACGTGTCGCGAAGCCGCTCTTTATCTTGCAGCTCCTTCAACAGCATTTCTACCTCGGTGTTGGAGCTAATCAAGTTGTCAGCCATTTCATTAAAAGCCTGCGCTAGCTTCCCCACTTCATCGTTACTCGCGACTTTAGCCCGCAAGGACAACTTCCCGGCTGATATGCCTGTTGCAACAGCAACCAAGTTATTGATCGGTTTCGTGATAAAGCGAGTAACATAATAAGTAATTCCGGCTGTGCCTATGCAAACCAATAATGTTGCAAAAATCAACTCACCAATCTTACTAAAAATATAGGTTTGAGCGGCTGTTTCCGCCATGCCAACGCGAACGAATCCTACATCTCCCCCCTCGATGGGGACAAGGATATCGTGGATAGTCCCTTCATCTGAAGTTAGTGCCGCAACTTGCTGGCCATCCAGACCATCGGGAGTATGCGCGCTTACTATCCCCTTCGGCAGATTGCCGGAGAACGTATCCCCCACAAGCCCGTTATTGCTATTGATTATCAGGATATAGCGAACGTCCTCATTCGCCTTTTGTGCCTGGGAGATAAGCAGATGAATCGAAAATTGATCATCCGTAAGAATATAGTCGGAGCACAAGGCCGCGATATTATACGCAATATTGGCGCCGCGTTTTTTAAGCTCTTCAGCCATCATGTTCGTAAGCGAATCCCAAATGATCCACCCTAAGACAGAGGCAAGAAAGAGCAGCGCAACGAAGATGGTTCCAAATATTTTCTGATTGATCCGAAGCTTGCTCATCCATCTCATAGGCGGCCTCGTTTATAGAACCTTTTACTGTAAGCGGTGTCATAGAATTGCGGGTCAAAAGGGACAAACCGGTCAATAAACAAACCCTGCAGCGCTGGTTGTATGGCTGCTTGCTCGTGCATGGACAAAAACAACTCTTTAATGATGTTCTTGTCTTCATCCGATAAGCTGCTGCTGATTACGACCGGACCGGTGCCTGCTGGTTCTGATTTGGCGATAATTTGCAAAGAGTCGGCTAATTCAGGATTTTTCAGCTTGGCTTGTTCGTAGACCAAGCTATTCACGGCTGCAGCGTCGACAACCCTGTCAATAACGGCTTTGAGCGAGCCTTCATGATTGTACGTGTACACATAGCGGCCAAAGAAATGCTCCGGCGTTTCATCGAATTCAGCCAGCCTTTCGCTCACAAAAATATAGCTGGAATAACTGAAGGGGTCGGTAATCGCGATGCTTTTTCCTCTTAAATCGTTAATATCTGTAATATTGCTGTCACGATTTACGACAAGATAACCGTAATAATACGGAACTCCCATTCGCTCTTGCATCGCAATCGCTTCAAGCCCCTCTACTTGCCTGTAGGTTAGATACGCGCCTGACGACAGCAAAGCGATGTCAGCGCCGCCATTCATCATTAACATGCTTATCTCATTGTAGCTCTTGCGCTGAATGAGAATAGCAGGTCTGTTAAGCTTCTCTCCCACATAATCGGCAATTGTTCTGTAGTGCTTAATCGTCTCGCTCGGTGACAGCACACTTGAAATGGCCACACGCACCGGGGACGGTGTTCCATCTTGAGAATCGACAGGGGCATCGTCCGGCTCGGAAAAAACAATGTGATAACTCGAACGACTGTTGGAACATCCTGACACAAGTACGGCAAGCAAAATAATAAGCAGTATCCTCGGCAGCCTGAGCATGATTTACTCCATTCTTCGCAAGAGATTCCCGCAGAAGGCATCTGCACTCTGGGTCGCATTTCGCATCCCCAAGTATAGCATGAAACTGGATGCATCCTCTATAAACTAAGCCATTTTCAGCATTTTCACGATATTGCTCATCATCTTTACATCTTCTATAGGAATTTTTCTGACAACACCTCCTCTTTATCCTACAAAAAATCAGAACTTTGCTGATAGTTTTGCAGGTTGAACTGGCACGATAATAAAAAGGTGAGGAACAGCGATCATCAAAAAGCGGGGAGGTCATGATGACATTAGGATTTTTTTGGAATCACCATTTTGAAAGCACTATCATGAAACCGGCATTAGAAGCAGTTGCCGTTACTACAAAAGTGTTCATTAACAGCTAAGAATCGAGGATGATGGTATGATTTCATTTTTAAAGCCTAAAACCGCTACTACAAAAATAGC
The DNA here is from genome assembly GCF_023713585.1 of Paenibacillus sp. MER TA 81-3. Taxonomy (NCBI): domain Bacteria; kingdom Bacillati; phylum Bacillota; class Bacilli; order Caryophanales; family Paenibacillaceae; genus Paenibacillus; species Paenibacillus sp. MER TA 81-3. The sequence goes on along the minus strand of NZ_JAMAWB010000025.1, from coordinate 80,862 downwards.
GCCGGAACATGTTCAAAAAACCTATAAGCTCTTCCGGCTGCAGTCTTTATTAGGTGTGTTTTTCGGTTATATGGCCTATTATATTGTCCGCAATAATTTTGCATTATCCACTCCTTATCTGAAGGAGCAGCTCCATCTTAGCGCTACAGAAGTCGGGCTATTAAGCAGTTGTCTGCTCATTGCTTACGGAGTCAGCAAGGGCCTCATGAGCAGTCTGGCGGATAAAGCCGATCCGAAAAGGTATATGGCGCTTGGTTTGCTCATGTGCGGACTGGTCAATATTATGATGGGATTCACTACGGCATTCTGGATGTTTGCCGCGCTCGTTATCCTGAACGGAATTTTTCAAGGAATGGGAGTCGGGCCTAGCTTCATTACCATCGCGAACTGGTTCCCGCGCAAGCAGAGAGGCGTTGTCGGCGCCATCTGGAACATCTCGCATAATCTGGGCGGCGGAATCGTAGCGCCTATCGTTGGTGTCGGCTTCGCTATGCTTGGCTCCGAGCACTGGCAAGCGGCAAGCTACCAGGTTCCGGCAGCAGTCGCTATTGTGTTTGCCATGGTGGTATTAGCCCTGACCAAAGGCTCTCCGGTAAGCGAAGGCTTGCCGCCGTTGAACGAAATCATCAAGGACGAATCGGACCCGGCTATGCAACAAAAGGCCGATTCCAAACCGCCAGAAGATATGTCTGTCTGGCAAATCTTCAAAAATTATGTATTGTTCAATAAAAATGCATGGTTTGTTTCCTTTGTAGACGTTTTCGTGTACATGGTTCGTTTTGGCATTATAAGTTGGTTGCCCATTTATCTGTTGAGTGTAAAACATTTCAGCAAAGCCGAAATGAGCGTTGCCTTTTTATTTTTTGAGTGGGCAGCTATTCCTTCCACGCTCTTGGTTGGTTACCTTTCGGACAGGTTTTTCAAGGGATACCGCATGCCACCGGCTATCATTGCTATGGTGTTGATTTTCTTCTGCATTATCGGTTACTGGCAGAGCGGCACTTTGCTTGGCACTACTATCTTCGCCGCCATTATCGGCTGTTTGATTTACGTCCCGCAATTTTTGGCTTCCGTGCAGACTTTGGAGGTTGTGCCGCCATTCGCCGTAGGGTCTGCGGTTGGCTTGCGCGGCTTCATGAGCTACATTCTGGGTGCGTCTTTAGGTACTACCCTCTTTGGCGTAATGGTTGACAAGGTGGGCTGGAATGGAGGCTTCTATGTACTATTGACTGCTGTTGTCTGCTGCGTTATTTTCTGCATACTGGCCCATATGGGGGTAAAAGAGCTGGAACGCAACAAGAAACAAGCAGCTTTGGAATCATCAAAAACGGCCTGAACTCTGAGCAAGCACATGGCCCGCAGGATGGACACTGTAAAAAGAGAAAAGAGTGCCCCTGCGGGTTACAGTTCACAAGTATTCATTCCATAATCAGAAAGAACGAAGTCATGCCGAACGATTTATAAATACTTCAGTAGGAGCTTCTTCCAACTTGAGAATCATACGACTCATTGTATTTGTTGTAGGATGAGGTTAGCACTTTAGGCTGGATGGTTGGGAGTGTTGAGGAGCTGAATCCAAAAAAAGCGCTCTGTTGCGATTGGAACATTTCTAGCAACTATTATCTTGTTCACGATCGATGGGTTGTTGGTTCATTATGGTCAATCATTTGACGGATTTGGATTGATAATGACATGAGTAATTGTCGCAACCATTCCAGGATTATCCCCTCATCATCAGGATGGATTCCCAGTCCTCAGGGAATCCGATTCGTTCTAATTCAATCACGTCTTTGTACTCAGTGAGCAATGCTTCTAAGCGAGTTACGAAATCTGTCCACTTATTTCGATCAGGAATGAGTTCCTTTAATACGTATAAGTGTGCAAAAATTTTTCCTTGTTCAATTCCCAGCTGTTTTGATTTCCGATCGAGTCTCGGTTTGCTTGTAAGTGGTCGGTTATACAATCGACCGTAATGAGCACATATATTGCGAATATAGGACAAACACTTAAGCCAGCTTTCGAGGTAAATAACAGGGGCTCGACGATAATTACTTTTCGCAATGTGATTCTGATCATCACGTTTCATATTGGAAAAAAGTTTAGAGAGCGCTCCGAACGAAAGAACTTCAATAGCTACCCAGACGGGTATTTTCCCTTCATACTTCTCAATATGATGTTTTATGAATATCTCCTGAGAACGCTTTATCTCTTTTTCGAGTTCAATCAGAAACACTTCATGATTTCTAAAATGTTCCTGTTCTAAATGTCCCAAAGCACCGTATGTATGAGCGATGTAGTATGAAATATGAGTACGGAAAGAAATTTCCACTTGCTCAACCACTTCCATAATGATGCGAAATCGACGATCAAACTCGTATAAAGCGAGTAGCTGTTCGAAAGTTGTGTCGATATGCTATTTATCATCATGCTTGAGACTTAATCCGTATGCGCTTAACCGGTAATAATTGATTCGTTGCAAAGTACGAACGGCCATATCCTCATTATTAACATTGAGTCCACGGCTTTTGAGAATATTTAATTGTTGTTCATATGTTGCCGGGGGCTTGACAGACTGAGCAGGAACATGTTCCATAAATTTTCCTCCGCAAATAAAAAGGCCCACCTTGGTACGCATTGTTAAGAGGCGTGGTGGGAACTGTTGACTTAATCTTACTAAAGATGTTGACTATAGTCAATGTACGAGTGGAACATTTAAGGAGATACAATCAGGTAAATGCTCTGCACTACCAACAACGCACCGCGCGCTCCACATGTGCCGTAAAGCAAACACCTGATTATAGCTAAGCTAAGGTCAAGCCTGAATCGGCATCCTTAAATCAGCTTCTTTCTTATATTCATTATTTACTGGCATAATCCATAGTCGCTGTATTCAGCATGGATTTCCAATTCGCAAACCCCGTCTCTCTTGCAACATGCCGATCAAAAAGTTCGTCAGGAATGTTATTGATATCTTCTCGCGTCTGTACTTGAAAGTTGCCTTTCTCTAAAAACTCTTCAAAACTTTTAAAGTTGGAATGCTTGACCATGAATGATTCATTGAACAACTCGTCTAATGAAATATGACTCGAATCTTCTTCAATCGTTCTCTGGCCTTGCAATTCCTTCAACAGTTCGTCAAATGACATTGGCTTCTTCTTGTGCTTTCTCAGATTACCACTCCTAGATTTATTTTATGAATTCCAGCAATGTTATTTGCTTGTTTTACTTCCTTTTTTGAACCACTTCGACTTAGGCTTGAGCATAGGGTTCGCCTTGGATTTGGCAGGTTTAAAGATTGCTGATGTCGATGAGCCTTCCGCCTTTAAAGTCTGAGTTGTACGCAGCATCGGATAAGGATGGTCCTTCACTTCATGAATGGTCTTTCCGATCAATTTCTCAATATCTTTGAGATACGGTATTTCTTCAACTTCGCAAAGGGAGATAGCGATCCCGCTCAGTCCTGCTCTACCGGTACGGCCAATTCGATGAACGTAGGTTTCTGGAATATTAGGGAGATTGAAATTGATCACATGTGAAAGCTCCTCAATATCAATTCCTCTCGCTGCGATATCCGTCGCTACCAACACTCGCGTTACGCCACTCTTAAAATTGCTCAATGCAATCTGGCGGGCGTTTTGAGATTTGTTGCCATGAATGGCCTGAGCAGAAATTTTCACTTTAGCCAGTTCACGCACAACCCGGTCAGCGCCATGCTTGGTACGGGTAAACACTAGTGCCGAAGCAATGGATTTATCTTTTAAAAGATGATTCAATTGCTTTTGTTTGTTTTCCTTATCTACCAAATAAATAGATTGCTTTATTCTATCCACAGTAGAAGACACCGGCGTGATTTCTACTTTCACTGGATTAACCAGCAGCGTTTTGACCATTTTGGATATTTCTGGCGGCATCGTAGCTGAGAAGAAAAGAGTTTGTTTCTTGCTGGGCATTTTTGTGATGATTTTCTTCACATCATGGATAAAACCCATATCCAACATGCTGTCGGCTTCATCCAGTACTAATATTTTGACATATTGCAAATCGATACTCTTCTGATTCATCAAATCGATGAGTCTGCCTGGAGTTGCAATAATAATATCAGCACCTTGATTTAGCGACCGCTCCTGTACTTTTTGTGAAACGCCACCAACGATAGCCGTGCAATGCAAATCGGTGTATTGACTGAACGCTTGCATGTTATCAGAAATCTGAAGAGCAAGTTCTCTTGTCGGTGTTAGAATCAATGAGCGAATACGGCGTTTTGAATTGGGTCTGCTATGCTGTTCGCTTAATAGTTGGACAATCGGTACAGCAAACGCGGCCGTCTTCCCTGTTCCCGTTTGAGCGCAGCCAAGTAAATCTCTGCCGGCTAACACAGCTGGGATCGCCTGTTCCTGTATGGGTGTTGGCGTATTATAGTTCTCTTTACTTAAAGCATTTAAAATCGCGGGTATAATATTCAATTCTTTAAATGTCATGTGTCTCCTTAATTTTAAATATATTTAATCTTATCACATACCTTTTAACATCTCTTGCAGCATCTCCACAATCGTTTCCTTATATCCTAACATACTAGGATAGCACAAATGAGCATAAAAGAAAAGCGGGCATTGCCCGCTCCATAGCGCTGGATCTGGTTATTCTTGACAACCGTTTGAATCCAACGATATAATGATACTATGAAACTATTTAAGTATTATTAGTTTCGTTATTACGGAATGGAGGTTGTAACATGGGCAACATTACAAAAACAGATTGCATGATCGGTTCCTTCCTTTCTTTGTTTATGGTTTGTTTATTTACCTATCTGAGCTCGGGTTATGAATTGATTGTGACGTTTGTTATCGGGGTTCTATTTGCATTTGCTATATTTCTAACCTTATATCGAAGAGGCTGGGCTTTAAGCGAACCGCTGAGCGTTCTCCCGCTTTACTTCGGAATACTGTCATGGCAGTTTATTCATTTTTCCGAAGAATTTATTACTGGCTTCTCCAGTCAATTTCCTGCTATTTATGGGGGAGAGGCCTACTCCGTTCCTTTCTTTTTACTGCTCAATATGATCTCCTATTCCTTGTTTACGGTCACCGCTATACTAGCCTTTGTTAAACGTCTGCCTTTCCTTCTCATTCCGGCACTCTTCTTCATTGCATACGGATCTTTAGGCAATGCAATCGCCCATACAACATGGAGCATCTACTTCGGGAAATACTTTCCGGGACTCTACACCGCGCAGTTGTATTGGATTCTTGCACCGCTGTTCCTCAGACGGCTGACAGGCACATGGAGCGTTACGCTAAAGCTTATCATCCCATACGTCGTCTTACTGCCAATTGCATTAATTTGGGCACTTGTTTAGAATGAAGCTATCGAAGTGCCGGTTACGGCCAATTACCCTCTATCATCAGGAAGGAACTGCATTATGAGCAAAAAGACAGAAGATAAAATCCTCAAGCATGCAACATCTCTGTTTTTCCAATATGGCTATTCAGCCGTCTCTGTCGATGATCTGGTGAAAGGCATTGGCATGAGCAAAGCCACATTGTACCGGTATTATGCATCCAAATATGACCTGCTTGAGATTGTAATCGAAAACATGTTCCAAGAGATTAAACATGATATTTCTGAATTAAGCGCAAGCGAGCTCGATCCCTTACAGAAGCTTCGTACTTTTATGACGTTGATGACGCAGCGATTAAGCGCCATAGAGAGGTCTGCACTGGAGGATATCAAAGAGAGCGTAGCGGTTCTGCATGACAAGTTTACACGCCTCCGTAAAGAGGTCATTATCCATCACCTGGTGAAAATATTGGAGGATGGAGGGCGGCAGGGGGTCTTTCGCCAAGAGATTGATCAACAGGTTGTGGCCTACATCATATTTGCTTCTATTGAAGAGCTGACCTCCACTGAATTTCTGGCACACCATAGTTACCGTTTCTCCGATGTTTTTGACATGGTGCTGTCAACTGTCATGTATGGGAATGTCGTGAATGAAGCGGGCCAACGATAATCGCTCCATAGATAGATTGGGAGCAACTATTGTAAACCCGCTCTACTGTGTTTTCTAGAGATACCATGACTGAATTGCACTGAAACTACTGTTATACATCTACGCTATGAAGTGCTTCTAAAGCTTCAGCTTCCGTCTTCTTAAAAAACACTCGTGTTCCGTGGTTGCATTCATAGATAAAGTCATTCAGACTTTTGCTGCCATAAGATTCAAATTCCCCAACGATCGCAATGATGATGTGATAGTTCGTATATTTCTGCAAAATGTCACCGGCAAGTTTTGTTTTGAGTTCAAAAAAATCTTCTGTAAGATGCTCTTTCCTGACCAGGATTTTGTCGCAGCCGTTATATCGAACATTGCCCATTAGATCCAGGGCGTCGTTGACGTTGTTTATTATGACGCTGTCGCTTGAAATGACGGCTACTTTAGAACCATTCTGCTCATTCATGTTGATCTCCATTTATCCTCACATCCCTTTCCAACTTATTTGTTCGTTGCAGCGATAACAATAGCGATTAGTACTAAGATTGAAGCAGCGGCCAGTAATCATTTGCGTCCACCAATTCGACACCTGACTGAGGCAACGTTCTACGCCTGTTTGCGTGCCACCAAAAAAGCTGCTTTCCCTCATGCACGCTCAGGGGAAAACAGCTTCTGGGTTGCTGAATGAATTAGGCTTCGCCTGCCGGTGGCGTGAAGGTGCGTTTGGCCAGCTCGGAATCAAGCATATAGAAGGCGTTGCTGTCATTATCAATGCGGCGCAGCTTCTGGATGATGCTGTCGAAGGTGGCTTCCTCCTCCACTTGCTCATCAATAAACCACTTGAGGAAGTTAATTGTCGCATGCTCGCGCTCATTCCACGCAATATCGGACAATTCATAAATACGCTTCGTCACGGTTTGCTCATGCGCATAGGAATGCTCAAAAGCGTCCAGCAATGAGCTGTATTCATTCTGAGGGTGCTCCATGCCGGTAACAACGGCACGTTTGCCCAATGTATTAATGAAGTGGAATATTTTCATTCCATGGAACTTCTCTTCTTCCGCCTGCACGATGAAAAAGTTCGCAAACCCATCAAAGCTCTCCGACGAACAATAAGCCGCCATAGCCAGGTACACCTGGGAAGAATAAAATTCATAATTCATTTGATCGTTCAACTTCGCGAGCAGCTTCTCACTTAACATCGGATCACTCTCCCTTAATAGCTTGTCTAGAAAGGTAAGCACATACCGCTTGTACAAGGAACTAGCGCGGCCTTACGGTGCACTGCCCAACTGGCATCATTCTTTATCCTGTACAGACATGCTTCCTTCTATTCTCAGTATGTTGGAAATGAGCGGAGATGTAAAGGGGGACAGGCTAAAACTCATGCAGATCTATAGCTTAGATCACCCCGAGTTCGTCATCCCCCGTACTGTCTCAATAGCCATTGCTAAACTGTCAGAAACATATATTATACCTTCTCCAACTTTCGACAAAAATAGTGTCATAATTCAACCAGATGTCAATTCGGTATTTACACCATCTTAAAGTATACTTAAAGGCAAAAGGATATTTCAATAATATAGAAATAAAGGAAGGATTTTGGGTGTTAATGATGAATTACTGTATGAGGAGGATACAAAATGACAAGTAATCTTCATGTAGCTCCGATGGAACTCCGCCAAAGGTTACAAGAGGAACTGAACTTAAGGGGGTGGAAGCAAAAGGAATTAGCAGAGGCTTCATGCATAGACAGTTCATCAATTAGCTATATTTTTAACAATAAGCAGTCGCTTATGTTGCCTCAGCTCCATGCCATTAATCAAGCATTCGGATTACCGAAGCATTCATTCTATGAAGAATTTATAGGGGAATGCTGCAATGAAATGGGACGATTACGGCCTGACAAGACAAGCGATTTTATCCTCCACTGCATCGAAGTTGAAAAATATGACCTTGTCAAACAACTTGTACAACTCCTCTACGAAGAAACCAATCGTTCCAAAATGATCGACACCACCTTCAAAATAGCCGAACGCATCTTCCAATCAACCAAGCGCAACTACTCACTCCCTTTCTATGACATCATCGTCCGCAACGGATACAGCCGAAGCGAAAAAATAGCCCTCTCATACTACAGAAGGTTTCTCATATTGAGAGATTTGGATACAAGCGGAGCAGGGAACGAAGCATTGTGTCAACTGATTGAATATTTGCCAATACTGCCAGATAAGTTAAGACTCGATGCGTATTACCGTATCCTGACGTTCTATAATGTAGTAGAGAACTGGTCAAAACTCCTCCTCTATGCAAAAGAGTTACGAAATATTGCATTTGAAGAAGGGCAAGATGATTATGTGGCAGAAGGCTGGTTGTATGAGTCAGTTGCATTAATGGGAATGAAAAACTTTGAAGGTGCATTAAAAATCACTCAGCAGTATGCCGTGTACGGTGACCATTACGTTCGGCTAGCCAGATGCAACGAACTCTACATCTACATTGAGATGAAGCAAACGGAACCTATCGAGGAGCTTATGAGCCTCCTGAAGGGTGACCAAGTACTTCTGGTACTCCCTATTGCGTTGGAGAGCTATGTCAGCAATGATGCATTCCATGATGCTGCTCAGTATCTGGAGAAATACAAATCTAACGTCGACGATTTATTATCCAGGAAAGACCCTTTCCACTTAAAACATAAATTACGTCTCACACAAGCATTAGCACAGTATTATTTGAAAACGGCTCATCATGATTTAGGGTTTGAATATAATGCCCTATCCTTGGAATTGGCTCTCGCACTCAAAAATATGCAGTATGTAGGAACGGCTGTCATTACCTTTCAAGAATATGAACTGCATGCTACACCAGAGCACAAGAATCGGTTTACAAATATTCTACTAAATGAGGTGGATTCAGATGAAAAAAGCATTAATCACGATGTCCATGGCTCTTTTCTTGTTCGGTTCTACCGGCTCGTCTTTGGGAACGAGTCTGGATAACATAGGTACGGGATGGTCACCATTGGGTGACAATATTGGGTCAGGGTGGCAAGTGAGCAACATCGGAACAGGATGGTCTCCACTGAGTAGTGACATCGGATCGGGATGGAGTCCGGTGGGCAGCGACAATGGAATTACTCAAAACTCATAATCCCATAGACATTACTGATAGCGACTCTTGAACTTAAGGGTCGCTATCAAGTCAGTGTGGATTTGCTTCCATTCAAGAGATTTACGTAAAATTTAACTATTCCATAACGACCGAGGCAGTAAATTTTAGAATAAACGGATTGATGAGACACTATTTACGTAGGAGATTGCTTCGTTTTGCCCTTATGAAATTGCCGTTGCTGAAGCTAGGTTTCAGATTATGAAGTCCGAATTCATCCATTAAATGAGCTTTTATAGCCTTCAGCAGCTTACGATTGAGCTTCGCGACTACGTGAACTGGTATAACAAACACCGCGTACACGGTGCGCTAGGCTATGTCGTCCGATAGAGTACAGAAGTTCATTCCTTAAAAAATAGTATGAATATTCAAAGACCTCAGGTGTCACAAGATAAATCTTCTCTTTTATGTGACACTTTCTATTAATCTACAACTTTAATTTGACGATTAATAGCAATGATTTTTTCCAACTCTTCTACACTAATCATCGGCTTTCTATGTATCATTCTATGACAATTTGAACAAAGCATCGCTATATCCTCAACCTTAGTTGCTTCTCCATCTTTCATCTCTGAAACTAGCTTTTTATGATGACCTTCTATAAAGTCTTGTCCACGTTCCCCATACACTACTGAGAAATCGATTTTACACGTTTCACAAAATAAACTCCCATTCCTCTTTTTAAACAAAGCCTTAGCATCCCTAATAACTTCGGGATTCCTTTCTAATTTTCTATGTACTTTATAGGACACACTACCCTCAGGATATTCTTTACCCTCGTCTATATTTTTATCAAAAGTGTCATTCTGGTAGTTATTTTTAAAAGTATGCTCTTTAGTATAATCAAGTAGATAATTTTCTACATCATTTGAGATTAGCACCTGAAATACTGGAGTACTACTTTTATGTTCAGTTATACAAGATCTTGTTTTTGAACTTTCAATAATAATATAATTAAGAATGCTTGGATTTAATTTTATGAATGTTTTAACTTCCACAAATAGATTATTAGTATCATTCTCAGTTCCAACGTTTCCAGAATAATAATTTGGAATATATTTGATTAAACTACTATCATTCTCAATCTCACCGACACCATAAATATTACACATCTCACCCATAAATACTTCTTGTTCCCCTCTTACTTTAGTTACAAAAAATACATAGGTTTGAATTCCTCTACTTATTTGATCCTTATATCTATTTCTATTCAATTTAGAAACTCCACTGATTCTCTTTTTAGAAGATTGACCCCAAATAAGCCTATTTTGGCTAGTGCATACCATTTCGTGTTCTGTTACTGTATCGCTCTGCTTACCGTTTAGAGTTATTATTTGATTTTTAAATTTTAACAACAAATGTACTGCACCACTCATTTTCAACATCTCCTTGAAAGAAGCTTACGTCATTTTATATGTATTATCAAAGCTATAACTTCTTATAAAGATTGTTCCTACTCCACACTCTACTCGCTAGAAATCAACAATAGGAATTTAATAAACAATTTAACTTCATTTACGATAAGAGTTCACCCATAAAGCATTTAAGCATTGTAGCTTTTGAATATAGGGTATATTGCGATATGAAAGATAAAAAGCCTAGATTTAACTAGGCTTCTTGTAAATTTCAAAATTATTATGAAATTTTTCAATCTGCAACAGGATGTGTCAATGCCCATTTCGTTATAACTCTCTCTAAAGAATCGAGCCGCGGTAATGACCTATACCAATGTGCAGCTTGATCGCCTGGCAAACAGCTTGAAGCGGCTAAAAACGCACGCTTAACCCAAGGTGTGAAATCAGAAACATTACGTCTTCTTGGGCGGAACCAGTAGTCTTGTCCAGCTCTTCCCATTGCTAAGATTAACTCCCTTTGAGAGTATTGATCGGGAAACTCTGTATATAATCGAGAAAATTTATCTTCATTATTCCATTCGTTATCATTGGTAAAGATATTAAACATTAAAATTCGATTGTATTCCAGATGGCCAACAACAGAATCTTGGCAAATATCTATCAATTTTGAACCTATTTTATGCTTCGTCTCAGTTTCGATTTCGATTGCTTGAAAGTACATCATTACCTCTTTAAATACAGGATATAACTTTTCAATATTCTCTATGAGACAGTCAACACTATCTGGATTACCTATTTGGCTCAAACGTTTAAGCAAGAAGCGTACTAAAGATATATCTATATTATCCACATCATTTAGATGTTCCTCTAATATTTCCTCAAGGTTTAAACGCCTAATCTCGTCTTGTGTTTCTTCATCAAGACCATCAAAATCAAAGTCATCATAGACATTATGTATACCTATTCTATCTATTATTTCATGAAACTGTTCATATAGTATGCTTATTTCTTGGTCATCTTCATTTCTCAATAAATTCTCGAATTTCTCCAGTGTCATTACTCTAGTTTTATGTTGTTGTAATGTCAAACCATGATTCTCAAATAAAAGGTTTGCTAGTGTAGCAAGTGCCTCAAAAGCTTCCTTTTCTGTCCTACAAAATATTCTATAGTCATCTACAAAACGGCAGTGATTATAACCTTCGCCCATTAATCCACGGTCAACATCATCTAGCACTAACTCAGCGAGCAATCTGGAGGCCGCCTGCCCTACAGGTATCCCATAAGAAACGCTGCCGTTAGGTTGACTTAAACATCTCTTCAATGCTTTTACGTGGTTAGCTTTTGTTGTAGCCTCACCTAATGCTTGTTCTAGTGGATGTGAATATATTCTTGGAAAAAAGTCTGCAATATCTGCAACAACAACATATTCGTACTCCTCGGAATCAACTTGGTCTACACAATAGTTTTGAAATGATTCCCAGTTATAATCGGTATCATACATTCGACCATCCTGATGTGGGTCAAATCTATGCGAAAATGCTATATTTTGATCTTTAGGAATCCTATATTCTTCAAGTTCCGTTCCAATCTCATACATTAGTGCAGTAAAGATGATTGAATCTATTGGATCTAATTGGGTGGAAATACGGAAACCATATCGATGTTTGGGTGTAAGTAATCTACGATACGCACGAAGTCCCAATCTAAAACATTCATTTGACTTAACTCTGGCTTAATATCCGAGTCCCAATAAGTGCGAATAGCTTCAAACTCAAATGGTAGAGGGAAAATATCAGTATCTCCATATTTTTCAATATGCTTTAATGCCCAGCTATATGAACGTTCTTTAAGTCGTAACATTCCACTAATCCCCCCTAATTTAGGGAGTCAATTATACCAAATGATAGAAAAAAACAATAATACTTTTGATTCATATAAGATCCCAATAAATAATCTCTCCACTCATGATAGTTTTTTGTACGGTTTCCATCCCTAGTCGATTACCACAAGTGCTAAGTATTTCAGCTAATTTATATAATTTTTCACAAGTAAAAATTACCCCCGCATACAACAAAAGCCCCCCACATAAGGTATGACAAGCCCCCTTTTCGCCCAAAAATAACTTGCGAATTTTAGACAATGTTTTCGGATTGTGGGATTCTGTAAGCGGTACCAACACTGCTACAATAAACATGCAACGAAAATGAACTCAGTTCAGGGGGAATAAAAAATGAAAAGGTTTTCTATGTTGCTGATAGCTTGCATGCTAGTTGTGGGGGCGCTAAGCGGTTGTGGAAATAGTGAGTCGGATTCAGCTTCATCAAATAAACTCGTCATCTACAGTCCGAATAGCGAAGAAATCATCAAAACCATCATTCCAATGTTCGAAAAGAAAACGGGGATTACGGTTGAGCTTGTAACGGCTGGAACGGGCGAAATTTTTAAGCGCTTACAGTCTGAAAAACAAAATCCTTACGCTGACGTAATGTTCGGCGGTTCCATGGCTGGTTTCCGTGAACATGCCGACCTGTACGAACCTTACGTATCACCTGAAGACCAATATTTAATTGAAGGTCATCGCAATACGACGGGCTTCGCTACTCCTTATATTTCAGATGGAAGCGTGCTCCTCGTGAACAAGAACCTGATCGGCGATATCAAAATTGAAAGCTATGAAGATTTGCTGAATCCAAAGCTGAAAGGAAAAATTGCCTCTGCTGACCCAGCAAGCTCAAGCTCCGCCTTCGCTCAGCTAACCAATATGCTGAAAGCAATGGGCGGCGACTACGAGAATCCGAAAGGCTGGGACTATGTTAGCAAATTGATTCAGAACCTGGACGGTAAAATTGCAAGCGGTTCCGGTGCGGTTCACAAGAGTGTCGCTGACGGTGAATATGTTGTTGGCTTAACTTACGAAGACCCTTCTAACACGTATGTCAGAAACGGTGCACCTGTAGAAGTCGTGTATCCGAAAGAAGGCGCAGTATTCCTGGATGCAGCGTCCGCTGTTATCAAAGACGCACCGCACATGGACAATGCCAAGAAGTTCATCGACTTCATTCTTTCACAAGAAGCGCAAGATGCGTTCGGCACGCAATTAACGAACCGTCCGCTTCGTATAGATACGAAGCTTGGAGACTACATGACGCCATATGCCGACATCAACATGATTAATGAAGATACGGACTATGTAAGTGAGCACAAATCCGAAATCATCGAGCAATACATCTCGCTGTTCACTAGCATCAAATAATTTATAATAGCGTGTCAAAAAGTCCGGTTTTCAGCGAGTTACCTTCTGCCGTGCTTCGTGATCAAAAACGGACTTTTTGACTACCTCTAAAAGGTTAGGTGACAACAATGAGCGTGACAATAACGATAAAAGACTTAGTAAAAAAATATGGCGATACCACCGTCATTCCTGAGTTGTCCCTGGAGATTAAGAAGGGTGAATTTTTCACCCTTCTTGGTCCTTCGGGATGCGGCAAGACAACGCTGCTGCGCATGATTGCCGGCTTCAACAGCATTGAAGGCGGAACGATTAACTTTAACGAGCGTGTCATTAATCAGGTCGAGCCGGGTAAGCGGAATATCGGGATGGTGTTTCAGAGCTATGCCATCTTCCCTCACCTCACCGTCAAAGGAAATATCGCATTCGGGCTGGAGAATCGGAAATTATCCAAAGCGGAGATTAGCTCCAAAGTGGATGATATTTTAAAAGTCGTGCAAATCGAACAATACAAGGATCGCATGCCGAAGAACCTGTCCGGCGGCCAGCAGCAGCGCGTTGCGCTAGCCAGAGCGATTGTTATCCGGCCGGATGTGCTGCTGATGGATGAACCGCTATCCAATCTGGATGCCAAGCTGCGGGTCGACATGCGGAACGCGATTAAAGACATTCAACGAGAAGTCGGGATTACAACCGTCTACGTAACGCATGATCAGGAAGAAGCGATGGCCGTATCCGATCGCATTGCGGTTATGAAATCAGGCATCATTCAGCATCTGGGCACGCCACAAGAAATCTACCAACGGCCTGCGAATGTATTCGTTGCTACCTTTATCGGCCGCACGAACATTATCGAAGGAAGCGTAACGCGTCAAGGAAGCAGCTATAATGTACATTTCGATTCAAGCTATTCCGAAGAACTTTCTAACATTCAATTGCCGGCATCGAATAAGCAAGCTGAAGTTAACGTCAAAATTTCGGTTCGACCTGAGGAATTCATCATCACCGAGGAACAAACCGGCATGAAGGCAACCATTGTGCACAGCGTATTTTTGGGACAGAACACGCATTACTTTGTCGATTTGGAATCCGGTCAACGCGTGGAAATTACGCAGGAATCGAAAACTGCACAAATACTAGAACCTGGTCAAATCATTTATCTGAAAGTGAAGACGGATAAAATCAATGTATACGATGCCACGGGTGAATTGAACTATACAAGGGGCGATCAGCTATGAAGGGGACGCGCAAACGATTTGACGTCTGGACTAACATTTCGTTCCTGATCTTTGCTTTCTATATTTTGTTCCTGGCCCTGCCTTTATTTACAATGCTGGTCAAAAGCTTTTACAACGGCACGACAGGTGACTTTTCACTCGCCTATTTCGTGAAGTTTTTCAGTAAACCTTACTATACCAATGCACTATTCAACAGTATAAAAGTAACCATCTGTGTAACCGCCCTTGCGGCTATCATTGCAACACCGCTTGCCTATATCATGACTACCGTTAAGATTAAAGGGAATTCAACCATTCGGATATTGATCCTGCTCTCGTCGATGTCGGCTCCGTTCATTGGAGCTTACTCCTGGATCTTGCTGTTAGGCAGAAGCGGCGTCATTACCAAATTCGTAAGCAACACATTTGGGATTACGATGCCTGATATATACGGATTTACCGGTATTTTAGTAGTGTTAACCTTGCAAATGGTCCCTCTCATCTTCATGTATGTATCGGGAGCACTTAAGAATGTCGACCAATCGCTGATGGAAGCTGCAGAAAGCATGGGCTATAAGGGCTTCGGCAAAATGCGCAAAGTGCTGCTCCCGCTCATTACGCCAACCTTGCTCGCAGGCGGTCTGCTCGTATTCATGCGCGCACTCGCCGATTTCGGTACACCGATGCTGATTGGTGAAGGGTTCAAGACAGTCCCTGTATTGATCTTTAACGAATTCATCAGTGAGGTCGGCGGCGATGACGGCTTTGCTGCCGCAATCAGCGTCATTGTCGTCTTGTTCGCAACCGCGATCTTCTTGCTGCAAAAATTCGTGGCCAATCGCAAAGCCTTCACGATGAGCGCGCTGCACCCAATTGAAGCCAAGAAGAAAAAAGGAATCGGCAACATAGCAGCACATGCAGTCATTTACCTGTATACGTTAATCGCGCTTTTGCCGCAGCTATATGTCATCTATACTTCTTTCCTGAAATCGAACGGCCGAATCTTTGTTGACGGATTCTCGCTGCAAAGCTATCGGGATGCCTTCAATAATATCGGCGGCGTCATTACGAACACGTTCTTCCTAGCCATCGTGTCGCTGGTCGTCATTATCCTGCTCGCGATTCTGATCGCTTATGTAACTGTTCGCAGAAAGAATGCTTTAACGAACACACTTGATATTTTCACGATGTTCCCTTATATCGTGCCTGGCTCCATTCTAGGGATTGCCTTGTTGATTACGTTCAACAATAAGCCGCTGGCAATAAGCGGAACCGCACTCATCATGATCATCTCGTTCGTCATTCGGCGTCTTCCTTATACGATTCGATCGAGTGCAGCCATTCTGCATCAGATTAACGATGGGATTGAAGAAGCAGCCATCAGCCTGGGAGCTTCCCAGATGAAGACATTCTTCAAGATTACCCTGCCGATGATGCTGGCAGGCGTCGTGTCCGGTGCGATATTGAGCTGGATTACCATCATTACTGAATTAAGCACCTCTATCATCTTATATACAGGCAAGACGAAGACCGTTACGGTTGCCATTTATACCGAGGTCATTCGCGGGAACTATGGCGTTGCCGCAGCACTGTCCACGATCCTTACCGTTATTACGGTCGTATCGCTGCTCGTATTCCTTAAGCTCTCTGGACAAAAAGAAGTTTCATTATAAGAGGTCGATTTTGATCACGATGTGATACAGAAAGTAACTCGGCATCGAGTCTTGCGTTCACTCTCGAAGTCCGCTGCTCATGTAGTCTTGCCTACACTGCGCTGCTCCTTCTTCGAGTTCACGCAACCTTCTCGGTGCTGAAAACCGACCTTTTTGAACGCGTATTTTAATACTTCACCCACATCCAAGTCGGTACCTGCAGCACAAGGGCCGGCTTGGTTGTATTTGGATTATCTGCTGTCAACTACGAGTCAGTATAATAGTGTTGAAAGGTCTTATCATAGGTGGAGGGCGACATGGAACAGAAAAAGATTCGTAACTTCAAGGAATCAACCCGTCACTTATTTCGACTCTATACGGTTATTCCGTTTTCCATTTTAATCGTATTATTTTTCATTTTCACCATCATTAACGGAAGAATGAACTTAACTCAAAAAACAACGGAGGCTGCCCAATCCATCAGTCAGTCTATGGCGGAGGTATTTCGACAATACAACGAGGAAATCAATCGGATGGCCGTCTCGCCTGCTGTAATGAACTATATGACCACGCATTTGGGCAGTGAAAGAGTGTACTCCGAATTCTATGAATTCAACAATCATCAGAAGGTCAAGAGTATCTTCCATATCGTCGATACGAATGGCATCTTCCGGGCTAGCTCCGATTCGCCAGATGCACTGTATTCCAACTTTGCCTTTAGCAATCTCATTAACCGGATTGTTCAGAGACCGAACGACACACTGACCGAAATGAACAGCTTCCGTTACTCGCATGATCGCGATACGAGCTATACGTTCGGCAAAGCGATTGTCAAGGACAAGCAGACGATAGGCTATATCGTCTATCAACTGTATGAATCCGACATGCAGAAGCTTATTTTTGAACAAAACAATGAAATTGCGATGATCACCGACGAACATAACACGATAATTGCCACAACCAGCAATGTCACCAAGGGCGTGCTGAACAAATTCAGCCCCAAGCTCGACGATCAAGGACATGTTCTGTTGAACGACGGGACGTACTACATGTATTCCAAGCGCATACCGGGCACACCCATTCAAGTGATCACGCTCAATTCCTACAAGTCCGAGCAATACACCTACTATACGGTGTCTATCTTTGTCCTTGCTGCCAGCCTGCTGTTATGGGTCATCATTCATTTCCTGTCGAACAAAATGTCTGCTCGCAATTCCGAATCGATCGATAAATTAGTTCTTGCTTTGGCACAGCTGCGCGAAGGGAATTTCAACGGCTATGTCGACATCCAGACGAATGACGAGTTCGAAATTCTCGGCGATGAGTATAATGCGATGCTTGATCGGTTAAAGGATTTGATGAAGAAAAATAAAGAGCTGTCCGAGCTCCGCACCATTATCGAAGTGAAGCAGCTGCAATCCCAATTCCATCCGCATTTTATATTCAACGTGCTGGAGACCTTGCGCTATGCGATTAAGATTGACGCGAATCAAGCGCAGGACATCGTCATGATTCTATCGAGACTGCTTCGATACAGCATCGGGAATGATCGCAGCGTCCAGCTGAAGGATGACATGAATTACGTGCGGGATTATTTGAAGCTGCAGCACATTCGATTCAATGAACGACTGGAGTATCGGATTTCAGTAGCGGAGGAAACCCTGGATATATATGTCCCTAAGCTTTTGCTACAGCCAATAATTGAAAACGCTATCAAATATGGCTATCGGAACCAAAGCAATGTGCTTATTGAAATCCGTATCTACCCTTCTGCCGGGAAGCTGATGCTGGAGGTTTGCGATAACGGGCAAGGCATGGATGAGGAAACGTTGCAGAACGTAAACCAAATCTTGCAAAGCCAAAATAACACGACACAGCATATCGGACTATACAACGTCCATCGCCGTTTAGTGCTTCTCTATGGCGAGGACTCCGGCATCCACATCGACAGCACGCAAGGAAAAGGCACCTGTGTGACACTGACAATTCCTTACGAATGGAGTGGAAATGATGTTTAAAGTTCTGCTTGTTGAAGACGAAGATATGATCCGCAGGGGAATACGATTTAGCATTGATTGGCTGAAATACGATTGTATCGTGATTGAAGAAGCGCTTAATGGACAAGATGGCTATGAAAAAATCTGCGATCTTGAGCCGGATATTGTCATTACGGATATCAACATGCCGATTATGGATGGCATCTCCATGATTCGAGAGGGACTGCAGAAGCATACCTTCAGCAGCATTATCATCTCCGGCTATAATGAATTTCATCTCGCCAAGCAAGCATTACAGTTAGGCGTAACCGAGTTTCTAGTGAAGCCATTAGAGGATGACCAATTGATTGCAGCACTGGAATCTGCCAAGGCCAAAGTGGACTTAATACGCAAATATGAAATCATCTCCAATCATCCGCAAGAAAAAGAAGAGATTCTGAACAGCAAATTTTTGGAGAAAGAAACGAAGACATCGAAATATGTGTCCCAAATGATCGCCTATGTGCAGGAGAACTATGCCAAGAAAATCAGCATTCACGACCTCGTGGAGCAGCTTGACTTAAGCGCCTATTACTTGAATCAAAAATTCAAGGCAGAGACAAGCTATACGTTCAATGAGTTCCTCAACCGCTATCGCATCCAAATGTCGATCGATTTACTGAAATCAGGCGATAACAAAGTATATACGATCGCGCAGGATATCGGCTTCAGCGACTACAAGTACTTTATTAGCATCTTTAAAAAGTACGCCCACGTCACGCCAAGCCAGTATCAAGAGTATTTCGGGGATAAGAACGGATAGCCTAGTAACTTATATAGAAGACACCTCTTCGGTAAGGCGGTGATTGCTTGACTCCTTCACGCGACGAAGAGGTGTTTTTCTATTGCGGTGATGTTGTCTCTAGTTGAACTCAACTTATTTCATCGCATTTGCATTTTCAACAATCCCATTCCAAAGAAAAAACACCCCCTACATCGCTGTCCATCACGATTTCTTGGAGGTGTTCATCACTGTTGCGTACTTAGGAGTATACTACTTTAAAAGCCTCTTCCACTTTTGGTAGAATCGTATCCCATTCCGCATCCGCTTTCTTGCTGATCGTGACAAAATCATTAATCCCGAAAATATTATCGATACCTTCGATGCTCAACAGAGCACGAGCCAAGGGATGATCTGTTTCAGCACCGCTTTTCAGAGATGTACTTGCGGGACCTTCAAATATTCGTTCACTCGTATTGATCTTGACTGCATTCGGATTCGGTGTTGCCTGAACATTGATTTCTATTGCCATGTGATCACTCCTTTCAGTGCTATTGTAGCATGACATTTTGAGTAGTCATCCTACTTTTTCGCTAACGATGCCCACGTGTTTTCAAGCCATGTATCGAAGTCAGCGCCCTTATCACCTTCGTACGTATCATACACATCAATTCTCATCTTTTTCAACTTCTCTTTGAACTCTTCATACGTATGACCTTCTGGCAAGCTCTTCTTAATTCTCAATAAGATTTTTGTAACTCCTTTAATCAAGTCGCCTTTTTTCCTTGATGGCAATTGAACATCTTCGCCAAATTCTTTGAGCTTACGAAAAGCAGCCTCTTGAACTTGATACACATCATCGCTAATCATTCTATACGTTAGTAGATTGATTGTTTGTTTGTTTTTCCACTGACCTAACTCTTCGACAGCATCTAAACGTTCTCTCCAATTAGACGTTCGATTCACAGATTTTTTTAATTCCTCATAATTTGAAGGTAATTCGCTTATCACTTCTTGATTATCCAAACGATCCCATCTCCTCTTCTTTAAATCCCGCTTTTTCTCGATTTTGATTCAACTTTTGTTGTAAAGATGTTCTATATTTCGGATTTCACACCTTTATCCTTTATTATTGCTGGTGCTCTTTGCGCCATCTGTCTTTGCGCCATCCACTTTTTTAGTGCCTTTGCTTGTATAAGGTTTTGGTTTGTTTTTTGCTCTCTTTGCACTAGCTTGCCATCTATTCCAACCCTTTTTGTCCGTTCCTCTACCTGTTCCACCTTTACCCTTAGCTTTACTCATATAATCACTCCATGATTGTTTGTATGTAGAGTTCCCCGTCCTTGGTTGGGTTTATCCATTTCACACGGTTATTTAACCAAACATAATGAAATATACAACATCGTTCATCTGCGGCCTAATCATTTAAATTCCCACTAACCCTGTTAACTAGCTTACTATATCAAAGCTAGGTACTAAAATCAAAAGCCTAACCCGACACAACCTATCTCTGAGAGAGGCTTGCAGTTGAAATGCATTTGAGGGATTTGAATATTCATTTCATCCAAAAGTTATCTATATAAAGTCAAACAGTTGTATCATGCTTACATACAGTTCCAGTATAAATGTAACGGAAATGAGGCGTGTATCATTTATGTATAGAGTGGCTATTTGCGATGATGAGGAAAAACAAAGAGAACTTGTTAAAAGCATTCTGATTGCTTTGTCTATATAACAAATATAGAATTTGAAATCGAATTATTCGACTCGGGAGAGCAGTTGGTATCCTATTATGAGCGTCTTGAAACTCCATTCCATATTTTGATTTTGGATATTGAAATGGGTGGAATGAACGGAATTCAAACAGCCCAAAAATAAGAGGGTTACATAACCTGGATAGAAGAAAATGATAAAGCTATGCCAATACTTTCAAGCACTTGATAAAAAGTTTATGGTCATTAAATCAGCCTATGAAGAAGTCGTTGTAAAATATGATGACCTCATTAGTATTGAAGCTGCCAAAAGCCTAACCATAAAAAGAAAACTACATTTTATTACCTCTAATCAAACCTATGAAAGCAAAGGCACCATTTCAGATTATGCTTTGGCCTTAAAAGACTGCAACTTCTTGCAAATCCATCGTTCCATTATTATTAATCTGCTTCATGTGAGGAAGTTTGCTAGCGGAGTTGTTCTAATGTCCAATGGTATGGAATTACCCATAGGCCGTTCTAAAATTAAAGAGGTTAAAGATGTTTACACCAAATTTATGGTTATGAAGGTCGATTGATATGATTCCAAATAATGTGCCTATTGTCTTTAGCATTGTACTTCTGATGGGTGTTCAAGTTAATTTTTTCTTCAACTCGGTTTTTGATAAATCAGCCAATCGAGTCATGACCGTTGAGGCTCCGGTAAGTAGGGGATTTGCCGTTTATGACGCGAAGGGAAAGGTTGTAAACTTTTCGAAGGCAAGCAACCATCATTCTTTGTAGTACTGCCTGAAGGTGGGATGATCGTTTTTGGTGGTAATGGGGATGTCTTTAAAATCAATTTGAATAATGAATAAATCTATGGAGTAATGCTTATTCTGAATGAAGTGGCAGTAAGGTTAGTCGTGAACCGCAAAGTCAGTCCCGGTGAAGTAAGCGTTCATCGGGACTTTTTTATTGTAGTAGCTCATGCGAAAATTATTTCTGCACACCTCGAAATGCTAGCATAACTACAACCATGTCGTTGTATGGATTTTCATTACGAAACCAGCCCATAAGGGTGGGGAATTTAAGACTTACGGAGATATTTGTCCCTTTACTCGCGATCTGATTCAAAATTTGCTTATTTCATTGCGGCCCAGCTTATGTAGTCATGAATCGCAAAGCCAGCATAACTTGAATATCGAGACAGTTTTTTATGAGCTGCTTGCAGCTCTATTTCCATGGCTTCACTACTCTTGGAATAAAACGATGCCCGATCACTCTCTAAACTTTTAGCGGTTTCCACGGCAACGATCACTTCTTTGTTAAGAGTCGATGCTTCTCTCATCATCGCATTTGCATTTTCCACAATCCCATTCTTGCCTAATGCAAAATTGCGATAATCCATAATCACAAGACAATCGAACTTCTCCAATAACCATGCGCTGAAGCTGTATTCAGTGCCAGGAACCTTTACGGTATTCAGCCAATAAGGAACATCTAACGTAATTTTCAAGCCGCTCCCCTTGGTTTCCTTTTCAATCAGCCTTAAATTGTCCATCCAGCTTTCAAGAACCGCCTTATTGTCTGTCTTCCATCCGGCTAAAAGATAAGGTTCAATATCAAAGTGCAGACCCGCAAAGCTCTCTTCCCCTCCAACGGACGCATTGTAACTTTTAACCCATGTCATAAATTTTTTAATTTCATCCTGCTTCGTTTTGTAGGCCCATTCAGGACGCCCCGCTAGCGCCTCCACTATAATTTGTTTTTCTGTTGCGCTTCGAATAAAGCTTGCATAAATCTCTGGAGCAATATCTCTATCAATCTGAAGATAAATGGACGCCACACCGTTATCGCTTGCAAAGTTTATTATTTTTTCTTGATCCCTTTCGATAAGTTTGCTATCCCACATCCACGTTCCTTTTTGAACGTTTTTTACAGAAGTTGTTATGTTGACCTGATTGTGCTCCGGCTGCCAATCTACATCAGCATGAAAAATTTCGCTGATAAAGCGAAGCGGAATCATCGTACGGCCGTTTTTGACCGTCGCTCCTCCACCGAAGGTTACCGTCTTTCCGTTCACCTGCGCATAATTGTCGCCAATCCCCAAATTGACGGTGTCATTTTTATACATAAAAGCGATTTGGTTTAATGCCCCGTTCCACTTTACTTTTGCGCCAAGCTTTTCGGATACGAATTTGGCAGGAACCATCGTCCGGTTGGATGTCTTATCGACATACGGAGGTTCATCTGGGAAAGCCACATCATGCCCGTCCACGGTGACTCGGATTGGGGAAGCACTCACATTGGGGAGACAGATTCCTAAACTTAAAGTTATAGCTAACATGCAAAAAAGAAGTTTTCTTATACAGCTCATATGACACTACCTCAGCTTCTCCGATGGGTTCGGATTTTTCTCTGTAATGTTGAACAGATGTCGCACAAAAGGATTATATAATATGCAACATTTGTAAGGAAATCCGACCTATGAACCAAGTTGTCAATAGCGCCGTATTCTTTGCCTTCTTATTCATAGTATCCTTCGGTTGATTTGCGGAGCTCCTTGAATTGATTCGCATCGTGTCCGAACCACACTTGGGATTTCGTTCGGGTGGCAAGAGTGCGGATCCTTTCAACCGTATTCCGGTACCCAATCGAATCATACATAATGCCCGGCGGCCTCACCGGCGGGCCGTAGCTTTCCGCCGTATAGATAGTATCGGAAGCGAGGATGATCCCGCCCGTTTCCGGCATTTCGATATGCAGGCCCAGCATGCCCCAAGCATGGCCGCTTCCGAAGTTCAGAAGGGTAATGCCTTCGACCAGCTCCAACTGATCCTCTGTCCGCTTAATCGTTTTCCACTGCAAATGATTTTTGATCCAGGCATCGATGTCCGCCCATATGTAGGATCCTTGTTTATCGTTACGGGCATAAGATTGCAGCGCACCGTTCAGCTCATCCTCGTGAACGATAATCGTCGCGTTCGTGAACAGTTCCAAGCATCCGGCATGATCCAGATGCAAATGGGAGGCAACGACATACTTGATGTCCCGTGGCGAGACATTCAACTGCTCCAGCCGATTATGCAGATAACACTCCTCACTCGCTGCCCAAGGGAACGCGAGCTGCATCATTTCGGGCCAGCGCCCTTCCTTGCCCATCCCGTTCGGATTGCAGGCCGTATCGAACAAAATCTTTCCTTCCGGATGATCGATCAATACGGTATACACCGGAACTTCCACGAACTGCGTCGCCGCATTCGGATTCAGGATCGTAGCCGGATTATGCATGCCGACCAACCAGTTTTTGTCCATGCTCATGCGGCCGTTGTCCATGACATACAGCTTAGGACGGGCTTTAATCACATTCGTCATGTTCATTTCCTCCCATGTATAAACGCCTCAGGGTACACTTTGATTCTATGATCAAAAATGGAGACTTATAAACTAAACTTGCATAAGCAGGAGTTATTTCGTTTACTGAGACATGACAAAAAAGCATAATAACGTCCCACCACCTTCAGGACATCATTATGCTTGGGCTTTGACCGTTTAACTTAAACATCTCAAGCATTGGGCGGTGCTCCTGTCTCAGACTTTGCCACCATTTCTTCACTTACAGATCGGCATCTTTAATGAAAATAATCTTTACACCTATAACTTGGTTCTGAGTATTTGTGGCATAATACGCCGCATAGCCTCCATCTCCAAAGCCGGAATGCGAGACGACGCCCCCGTCCATGACACCGGCTTCCTCATCGCTTTCCGTAATGTCGCAGCAGGATAAATACCAGTCACTGTCCGTATCGGAATCCGTCCCTTGAGCTTCGGAATCCGGAATTCGATACTTGCTGACATCAAAGATCCCCGCTTGCCCGCTGTCCACCCCGACCATAAAATGACACTTCACCCATTCGAGTTCATCTGGCTTGTCAGCAGCCGATATGTGATAAGCAATTAGCTTGGCGCAAGCTTCGCCCCGGGAGTATACTCCTTATGCATACTTTATCAATCTTCATATATAAAGGGAACTCCTCCTCCTCCACACTATCTGCAGAGCGATTACAGCAGCTCTGACAAGAGTACCCCGCTTATAATGGTAGCGCCTTTATAACAGCAGCCTCCTAACTCGGTAATCGTAACTGATTTGATGTATTTTAGAAACCCGATGCATGATCAAAGACAAAATTAAAATATTGTGAAATAAATCACTATAAATGGGGGCGATAGTATATTAAAATAAAGTGAACCTAAAAAAAGCTTCCGAAGCAGACCAGAGGAGGTAACCGTGAACGATTTTAAGTTCGGAGAATAAAGGCGACGGTACGATCACCGCATCTCATTTTCTCCGTTACTCTCTCCCTTTTCGTTGGGCTCTTTATGTTCATCTAAATAACATCATAGAAAAACGGGGGTTGTTAAAATGAAAAAGAAAGCAGCAGCAACGTTTATTCTCGTTCTCTCTTTCATGCTCGTAATCGCGGGATGCGGTAGCGGGAACCAGAATCAAAACCAGAGCCAGGGCAATGAAAAACCGACGGAGTCCCAAGAAACGGAAGCCGTGTCGGGAGCTTCTCAAACCAACTATACACCTATCGATCAATTAAAAGATAACTATGATATCATCATTGTCGGTGCAGGCGGTGCCGGAATGTCTGCTGCACTTGAAGCAAAAGAAAAAGGCATGAACCCGGTTATTTTCGAAAAAATGCCGATTGCCGGCGGCAATACGATGAAATCATCCTCCGGTATGAATGCTTCCCAGACCAAGTTCCAAAAAGAGCAAGGCATTGAGGACAGCAATGATCTATTTTACGAAGAGACTTTAAAAGGCGGTCATGATACTAATGACAAAGAAATGCTTCGTTTCTTCGTTGACAATTCCGCAAATGCAATCGAATGGCTTGATTCGATCGGAATTCGTTTGAACAATATCACGATTACGGGTGGTATGAACGAAAAGCGCACACACCGTCCTGAAGACGGCTCAGCGGTAGGGCAATATCTTGTCAACGGCTTGGTGAAAAATGTTCAAGAGAAAGAAATTCCTCTTTTCGTAAATGCTAATGTGACGGAAATTACGGAGAAGGATGGCAAAGTAAACGGCGTTAAGGTCCTCTTCGACAATAAAGATGAGAAAACTATTACAGCGGATGCTGTCGTTGTGACAACCGGCGGTTATGGCGCTAACATGGATATGATTGGCGAGGTTCGCTCCGATCTGAAAGGTCTTGTGACAACAAACCAAGTAGGCAGCACCGGTGACGGCATTAAGATGATTGAAAAGCTCGGCGGTGTAACAGTAGATATGGATCAAATCCAGGTTCACCCTACGGTACAGCAGGACAAATCCTATCTCATCGGAGAAGCGGTTCGCGGTGAAGGAGCGATCCTTGTTTCTAGTGAGGGCAAACGTTTCACCATCGAGCTGGACACTCGTGACAATGTCACTGCTGCAATCAATAAGCTGCCTGAAAAATCAGCTTATCTTGTATTTGATTCCGGCGTAAAATCCCGCGCTAAAGCGATTCAGCAGTATGAAGAAATGGGCTTTGTCATTCAGGGCGATTCGATCGAGGCTTTAGCCAAAGAAATGGGTGTTCCGGCAGATCAGCTAACAGCGACGCTGGATACATGGAACAGCGCAGTGAAGAATAAAAAGGATGCCGAGTTCGGCAGAACAACTGCGATGGACAACGACTTGTCCGGTGCGCCATACTATGCAATCAAAATCTCCCCTGGGATTCACTACACCATGGGTGGCGTGAAAATCAATACGAACACAGAAGTGTTGAATAAAGACGGCCAACCTATTCCTGGCTTATATGCAGCAGGCGAGCTTACAGGCGGCTTGCACGGTCAAAACCGTATCGGCGGCAACTCCGTTGCAGAGATCATCATCTTCGGCCGCCAAGCCGGCATACAATCGGCTGAATTCGTAAAAGCACAATAAGATATCAGCTTCCTCTTTTCATTAGCCAACAACAAACGCTTGGGCTCATCATAGTCCAAGCGTTTGTTTTATTTGCCCAGCTGTTGCTTTTTATGGCGTAGGTGCTGCTACACGAGCATCCCGGCAATAGCCGCGCTCAATAGGTTAGCCAATGTTGCGGCAATGACCGCACGGAAGCCCATCTCGGCAAGATCTTGTCTTCTTGAAGGCGCAATCCCGCCCAAGCCTCCAATGAGGAGTGCAATCGCAGCCAGATTGGCAAAGCCGCAGAGCGCGAAGCTGATGATGACAACACTTTTTGGAGACAGATTTACAATCTCAGGCGCAAACGAAGTGTACGCTACAAATTCGTTCAGCACGAACTTTTGACCGATGAAGGAACCTGCCTGCAACGCTTCACTCCATGGAACACCGATCAGGAAGGCAATCGGCGCGAACAGGTAGCCTAGAATCTGCTCCAGCGTCAGCGCCTCAATTCCGAACACGCCGCCAACCCAGCCAATGATCATGTTCACTAAGAAAATGAGCGATATAAATGCCAGCAGCATGGCACCTACGCCGGCAGCGATCTTGAGCCCGTCCGAAGCTCCGCGAGCCGCGGCATCGATAACATTTCGGGACTCTGTATCCTTTACCATGCTAACCCGTTCCACTCGAAGATGATGATCGGTTTCAGGCATGATAATTTTGGCCAGCAGCAAGCCGCCCGGAGCTCCCATGAATGCTGCTGCAAGCAAATATTCAATCGGAACGCCAAGCATCGCGTATCCGCCCAGAACGGAACCAGAGACGCACGCCAGTCCGCCGACCATAATCGCGAACAGCTCCGACTTGGTCATTTTCTCAATATAAGGCTTAACAACAAGTGGCGCTTCTGTCGGACCTAGAAAAATATTCGCAGCTGCTGACATCGATTCCGTTTCGCTCGTTTTGAGCACCTTTGCCAGAAATCCGCCAATGATTTTCGTAGCCCACTGCATAATGCCGAGATAGTACAGAACCGCTATCAAGGAACAGAAGAAGATGATAATCGGCAATACCTGCAGCGCGAACGTAAAGCCCGCCTTTTCCGCACCCAGTATCCCGCCGAACAAGAACTGAATGCCCGCATTCGTGGAATCGATGATGCTCTGAACGGCCGTAGACAAGTAGTTCAGCATCTTTTTGCCGAATTCCCACTTCAACACAATCAATGCAAAAATGAATTGAATCGCAAACGCGCCAATAACCGTTCTCGGATTAATCGCTTTGCGATTTTTTGAAAACGCAACTGCGATCATAAAAATGCCTAAGATTCCTAGAAGTCCCCAAATGTATTGCATATACCTATCCTTTCTTCATCGTGTCAATGACCCAGAATGTAAAGCGAAAGGGCTGAAAGCGGCCGCTAAAGCGACCATTTGCAGTCATTAGTTAATAGACTTCAATACGTCCAACAGCATTTCTTTAAAAGCATCTCGATCAATCGCTTCACAGACGCGAACATTGCGAGTGCGTTCCAAACGATTGTTAATATCCACAAGGCTGTAGCCTCTTGTCAGCTCACCGACGGTTTCGACATCCACATGATACAGATTGGACTTCGTCATGATCTTCTCGTCCGCCGCTACGGCTGCGAGCAGCGTATCCGGATGCGTCGTGCCGTTCAGTCGATGAACCGTTTTATTGAATCTCATCACGACCTTGTTGACGTCCTTGAAAAACTTCGCGCCCTTCGTCCCGAGCGCTTCGATCTCTTCATGGTCGTTATCGTCCATGATGGAATATTGCGTGCACATTTCCCAACCAACCATGGTGATTGGAATGCCCGAATGAAGCACGATTTTTGCCGCTTCCGGATCAACGTAGAAATTGTACTCCGCACTCGGCGTAATATTTCCTAGCGCATTGTTCGTGCCGCCCATAATATAGAGATGTGGAATGTTCGGTACAATGGTCGGATCCTTCTTAATCGCCATCGCAATATTCGTTAACGGTGCAATCGCGATCAGATGGATCTCTCCTGGATTGTTGTGGACGGCATCTATAAGAAAATCGACGGCATGACCTTTTTCGGGAGACTGAATCGCTTTTTCAAAAAATGAATCCCCCATCCCATCCTTGCCGTGCACATCCTCGACCGTACGATGCTTTTTTTGGCCAAGCCCCATGATTGGGCCTTCATGTCCTTTGTACACAGGGACTTGTCCGCCTTTTCCCGCTACTTGAACGGTGTAGAGCGCATTTTCAACCTGCTGATCGAACTGGACATTACCGCCGGTAATCATAATGCCTTCTACTTGAAAATAGTGAAGCGCCGTTAAAATGGCAATCGTATCGTCTCCAGCCGTGTCGGTATCAATAATGACTCGCTTTTTCTCTGACATTACAACTCCCTCTCCGTTGCTTTTTTCGCCAATTCAGTCATGTAATCAAAGAATGCGTCGCGATTCACGTCATAGACGACATGTACCGGGCGACCGTCAGCCGTTTCAACAGTGCGGCCTTGGCTTGCGCCTTCCGTAATCACCATGCTGTTAATCGTCTGCACCTTCACAAGATCGCTGTTGCCAACGAACGCAGTCGTTAATACATCCCACAGATAGTATGTCGAGTTCGTCGAGAAATGAACAAGAGGCGGCACCATCGCATAGCATTGGCCTAGGAAATCAACGCCGATATGCTTGCGTTCCGCTGCCCAGCGCTCACGAACATCGAGCGTAAGCGGCACTTGATTCGTGCTTTCCAGTGCGACCAGATCAATCTCGATCCCGCTGGCCCATACGCGAGCAGCCGCTTCCGGATCCCAGAATACGTTCCATTCTGCCGTTCCGTCATGCTCAGGCTCATGCACATTGCCTGCTTCACGGAAGGTACCACCCATCCATACAAGGCGTTCTACCTTTTCTTCAATCGTCGGGTCGATATCTAATGCGCGAGCAAGGTCGGTAAGCGGGCCCGTAAACAGCAAGGTCGTCTTGCCTTCCGTTGCGCGCAGCGTATTTATAATATGAAGATGTGCCGGCTTGTCCGCTACTGGAGTCACCACTTTACCGGATTCGTTAAGAAGCGGCAGGGCGTCAACATAGAACGCATGCATACGCCAGTCCTTCGGAAACGGATTTTTCCCGCGGGAATTCGACGCGGCTACATCCACACCGCCGTTACCGAAACGATCAATGATTTTACGGCTTGCAAACATAGCCGGTTCCAAGTAACAATCCGCCGGAATGACCGACACGCCCGTCAACTCCACATTGTCCATATGCAATAACAAAAATAACGAAATTAAATCATCAACGCCGCCATCATGGTTAAAATAAATGTTCTTCTTCATCTTATCTCCATTCCCATCTCCATACATCAACATTTCATTTGCAGTAAATGTAAGTTTTGTATATAAGGTGTTGTAAAACCGAACAAAAATTTTAAATCAACATTTATTATTCGGATTCCAATTAAAAATAATACTAAAATTTCTCTAAAAAATATATAGTAAATGAAAAAAATATTAAAATCCAAAAAGTGGGGGAGTGAAAGTGATGAGCTAGCAAACCGCTGGAGAACGTGCCGGGTACCTGACACTCATCCTACTCAGGCGTTCAAGATAAGGAAAAAGCCCTCTCTGTGGAGAGAGGGCGGGTCGGGATTACTTTCATTTTTCAGGATTCAACCTAGGTTAGTCTTCCGAGAAAAAGTCGAGATCTATTTTCTTTTCTTCATACACCGCAACGGTGGAAACCCCAAGATCGTAATCAATCATCAACTGGGTAAGCTGCTCACCATCAATCAACACAACTTTATTATCGATAAAAGTTACGTATTCTAGTGCTTCTTTTGTAAAGCTGGATGTTGTAATGAAGACCCCTTTTCGGGCTTTTTGTCCCTGTAATGCGCCCACGAACTTCTGAATCTCAGGACGGCCTACCACGCCTTCCCAGCGTCTGAGATTGAACCTCCATATCCCATCTTAACTAGAAGTTCCACAACCGCCTTCTCAAAAAACTGTGGACTTCCCGCTTTTAACCGCTGTAAAAGCTCAAAGGCAAGCTCTTTGCGAAGAACTAATTAGCTGTACTCAAGATTCTCGCCAGGAGTACGTTGTTCCGAATGCAACGGCTGTTCATCTGACTTTTGATCACTATTATTCTTGGCGGTATGAAACTCCAGAAATTCAGGGAACTGACGAAGAAAGGAGATATTTATTATGCTGGGATTTGACTTTAAGACATCTCTACCCTTCGTGGTAATCTTGCAATAACCTCGGCGTGGGTACTCAAGTAGCCCAGCCTTCATTAAATAAGTTCTGGCCCAACCTACTCGATTATCAAATATAGCCTGCCGACCACTAGGCAATTTTTCATCCAGTTCTTCATCAGTTAATATGAAATGCTCGGCTAGGATTTCAATGGTATCGCGGTGCCTATGTTCTTGTTCATCACTGACCTGTATCAAGAATGGTAGCATGATAGATTGAAAGTCGGGAATTGCCATTTTGTATACCCTCCGAATAAGCTGGATTTTGACTATATCGCTTTCGTATGTCGGCATCTTGGGAAGGTACTGCAACCCCAAAATTCAACTCCTTGCTTGCTCTTTCTTCGTGTCATAGGAGCCCCACACTTGCATGTCACTGTGCTTGATGCTGCAACTTCCTTTTTTGCCTTTGCGATCACCGAGTTTGCCGCAGCCTTACTCTTTTTAACAGGACGACGCTTTTTACTTGGTTGCCACTTTCCCATGACCTCAGCTTCTGCTCAACAAGAGCCCCATGCCAGTAGTCAACTTTGAACTGCTCTGCTTCCTTCTTTGCAGGAGAAGTAAGATCAGATGTAGTGATAAGTAACGACAGAATACAGTCGTGATTTCGTTTTGCCGCAACCAATTCACGGACAGTCATGACAGGAACAAGATTATGTTCAGCATAGCACTTGGCCTGTACAGCGGTCTTCTCGCCGCGGCCATCGATAATCACAAGATCCACTCCGCCATCATTGCCGCCAACACCTACTTCTTTCACCGTGTATCCCTGATCTCTGAAGTAAAGAGCAAGTAACCGCTCGAATTCTGCTCCAGATAAATCATCTAATCGGCTTGTTAAGACGACCTCATCGTCTCTACAACCCTTAGTTGCTCGCCTTGAGGCTGTCTGAGCAGTCTTCTTATTCGTTGGTTTGGTTTTCTGCTTCTTCTTGTTACGTCTCTTCCGTGTCCAGATGGCCCCAAGGATATCTGCTACTATAACTGAACCAATAAGAATGCCGAAGAAGAAAGCCCAGTGCAATCCTGGAATGTTGAAATAAATAGCAAGTCCACCAATAATGAATAAGCCCCGCAATAAATAAGCAAGCTGTCTTCCTTCTGCATAGTAAGTTCTAGCCATTGATTTTATTCATCCTTCCACTCTATGTACATCCAGATCTGTTGATTATCCCCCATTAAATTTGATACCACCGAATCCCTTGTCTCGACTGGCTCCCGGCTTCGTCAAATATAACTTATTCATTTTTCAGATGAAGATCCCACTACGGTCACCAGCATAAAAGACGTTTGGAATATGCCACTTTCTGGAACGATGCACAAGACTTGCTCACCCTCGTCCTGCTTCAGATTGAGAGCTCCATGATCCGCCGCTTCATGAATGGATGAATGTTCAAGCCAGGAACGATTTCCGTCTTCTTTACTCATTCTAGAATATATACAGACATCATATAGATTCGCATACGACTTGTTATCAATCCATTCAATACGCAGCAGATTGTCAGGCATATTTTTCAATATATCTGCACCCGCTCCATCCGACTGCATAAATCGTAAGAGCTCCGTATTGAACGGTACTCGCCTGTTGCTATAAGTACTTTGCGCTTCAAATTTTGTATGTTTAAATTCACGGCTCAAAAACTCACTGGCACAAGCGATCGCCGCTACATGCTCGCCAGATTTTATATGTAAATAAGCATTTTTAAGCGCATGCGTCCCACTAGCACATAACCCGGAATACGATGCAATTTCCATAACAGGCAACCCGGTCTCTGCATTGCACCATACTGGCAAAGCCAGGCAGAAGTACGTCACCTCTTGTCGTACCTGTCGCAAGGAACCCGATATCATGCTCTGCTACATTCCCATTTCGTTCCAATGAATCGCGAATAGCCAGGGAAGCCCTCTCTGCATTCGTGTATAAGCTCTTTTGTTCTTTATCCATTGCATAATAGCGAAACCGAATTTGATTCTTCTCAAGAATGAGCCGCTTGGTTTTCGAAGGCTTGCCTCCAATTTTGCCGAGATAATCCTCCATTTCATCATTACTGACCGGAGAGCCAGGAAGAAATTTACCTATACTTGTAATATAGACCGGATTCATAGAACACCCCGCAAATAATGATATAATCATTAATTATTATAGGTATTTTATTAAATGTAAAGTGTTGGATGCAGATCATGATATGCCCACCCTGTAGGAACAGGCTCACACCCTCGGTATTCATCGGAGATTTTTTGCTAGTTAATGTCCTAGCTGATAAAAGACAGACAATAAGAAGACGCCTGGATAACTCACATCCGAGCGCCTTCTTTATTTTCCTATTTTTCTTTATATGCAAAGATTTTACATCTGAATCACTTCAAGGTAAGCAGTGTCACCGACTCCACATGTGGCGTATGCGGGAACATATCCACGGGCTGCACCTCAACCACCGAGTATCCTCCATCCGCCAAAATACGCAAATCGCGCGCTAACGTAGACGGGTTGCACGATACATACACGATCCGCTCCGGACGCATTTCCAGCATCGTGTCCAGTAAGGCTAGATCACAGCCTTTGCGCGGCGGATCAACCACAATCACATCCGGCGTCTCGCCATGCTCTTTCCAGCGCGGAATGACCTCTTCGGCTGCGCCAACAGCAAACTCCGCATTCGTAATCCCATTCAGCTCCGCGTTGCGGCGCGCATCGGCAATCGCTTCCTCAACAATTTCCACGCCGAGAACCCGCTTCGCGCGCTGCGCCAGGAACAGCGAGATCGTCCCGATGCCGCAGTACGCGTCAATGACGGTCTCCTGCCCGCTCAGGCCAGCATACTCCACTGCCTTCTCATACAGAACTTCCGTTTGCACCGGATTTACCTGATAGAACGAACGTGCGGAAATCTCAAACTTAATTTCCCCGATATAATCGGTAATATATTCGGAACCCCATAGCACACGGGTTTTGTCGCCCATAATGACATTGGTGCGCTTTGTGTTAATGTTCTGGCACACACTTTTCAGCTGCGGCAGAGCCTCTGCCAGCTCGGATAGGATATCCGCTTCATGTGGAATCCGCTCCCCGTTCGTGACGAGCGTAATCATCAGTTCGTTCGTACAGAAGCCGACGCGCATGATAACGTGACGCAGCAGGCCGCTATGCGTCTCCTCATTGTACGGCTCAATGCTGTATTTGCGGGCAATCCGTTTCACGGCGCGCATCGCTTCATCATTCGCCTCATGTTGAATAAGGCTCACATCCGTATCGATAATGCGATGGCTCGCCTTAGCGAAATATCCGCCGATCAGCTCGCCCGTCCGATCATTCTTGCCAACCGGCATTTGGCTCTTATTGCGGTAGCGCCAAGGGTGTTCCATTCCGAGCGTCGGCAGCACCTTGACCGGATGCGCCTGCATCTGCATTTCCGAAGCGCCGTCTTCCCGTTCGACAGCAGCATCGTTAGAACCTGCTTGTCCATTTTCATTACTGTTCAGACCCGATACCTCTGCCGCCTCACTCTGAGCCTGTTCCCCGTTTTCCTCAAGCACAGGCTCTACGCGGAACTTGCCGATTCGCTCCAGCACATCAATGACATGCTGACGCTTCCAGCGCAGCTGCTCTGTATACGCCAGATGTTGCAGTTGGCAGCCGCCATAGTAATTTGCCGGATATTCTATCTCCATCCGATGCGGGCTGTCGACCAAACGCTCCAGCACCTTGGCATAGCCATACTGCTTCTTCACCTTCAGCACGAGTGCCCGCACCCGTTCGCCCGGCAGCGCGCCCTGCACGAAAAGGGTAAAGCCCTCCACCCGGCCGACACCTTCGCCATCGTGGGTCAATCCGATAATGTCCAGCACGACCTCTTCATTTTTCTGCACCGGAGCCGTCCGCTCGTTTGCATGTGCCGCGCGTCCACCCGCCGCCGTCCGTGAACGCGTCGCAGATGCAGACCTTGCTACATTCCGGCGCCCTGGCCGCTTGCCTTGCTTGTTCCCTTTCACGCTATGCCCTCCTGCTTCCTCGTTGCTCTATATCATTTAGCCATCTTAGCCTTGCGTTTGAATCCCATACACTTGTACATCATACAACAACTACAGCTCTCCAGTATCGTTCCCCATCATACCACATAACTCCGCCTTCAATGAAAACACCTTTATCCGAGGCCTTTCAAAGATCAGCAACCACATTCAAAAGCAGATTTTTTATGTCTTATCGCTAAAAAACCGCCTGAAGGCGTACCTTCTGTCAAATACTAAGAGATTGACTCTCAAAAATACGAAATGATGTTACTCCGCTCGTTCCGTGACCTGCTCAGATCGACGGTGATTCACTCTCGCTCCTCACCCTCCTTTGCTCCATTCTCCCATTCCATCAGGAAACTGTAAAAAAGGAAACCTTTAACCGTACCAATCCTTCATTTTCCCTTCCATCAGGAGACAGCATGACCTATAACGACTCAGATTCTCTGCCATTAGATCGACTGCTTTATGCAAACCATCTTCATACCAATCATGGTATATGAATGATACGCCATGTGCTTGCTCCTCGACTTCCTCCTTCCTGACTATGTGGGAGATTGGACATAAGGGCTATAACAACATGAATGACCGTCAACAAGTTTTCGTTTGAAAGGGAGGAGGTGCTGCCATTCTGAATGAGGGGGAGAGTGAGACAAAGGATGAAAACAGACATACCTTCTCCGGGAAGTGTAAAGTGATTTAATTCACTTTATCGCCCCACATCATGTAAACATTCCTGAAGAGAAGAAATGGCTTGACC
Source organism: Paenibacillus sp. MER TA 81-3 (assembly GCF_023713585.1). Taxonomy (NCBI): domain Bacteria; kingdom Bacillati; phylum Bacillota; class Bacilli; order Caryophanales; family Paenibacillaceae; genus Paenibacillus; species Paenibacillus sp. MER TA 81-3. The sequence goes on along the minus strand of NZ_JAMAWB010000025.1, from coordinate 44,841 downwards.
CGCCCCATAACAGCAGCAAGCCAAGCCGTTCGTTCTCATCCGAACAATGCTTCCAATCTTTTATCCCTCATCCGGGACATCCGCAAAAATCCGCAAATGCGACGGCAGCACTTGGAACGTCGCCGGCAGCATTCCGCCGTACTCCCCGTCCAGATTGAGCTGCACCGTATCCGGCGAGGTTACCGACACGCGCTTCGTCTGCGCATACATGATGAGCGGATCGTTCACATGCTCGCCGCGCAGCGCCATGCCTGCCACGCGAATGAACTCCGCCAGATTGCACTTCTTCAGCATGATGACGTCGAACAGACCGTCGTCGATGCGCGCATCCGGCGCCAACTTCTCGAAGCCGCCGACGGAGTTCGTGTTCGTAATGAGGAATAACATGAATTCCTCATGGAATACGCCATGGCCATCCAGCTCGATGCGCAGCTCCGTCGGACGCAAGCGCGTCATCTTCTCGAGGCCCTTCATGTAATAAGCGAGCTGTCCAATCATCGTCTTCAGCTTGCTTGGCACCTCATATGTCAGCTCCGTCAACGATCCGCCGCCCGCGATGTTGATGAAATATTTATCATTCGCCTGCCCCAGATCGATGACCCGCGTCATCTGCCGCGTAATGATCGAGCACGCCTCTTCCCAATTGCGCGGAATGCCAAGCGCCCGGGCGAAATCATTCGTCGTCCCGAGTGGAATGATGCCAAGCGGCGGCCGTTCCGGCTTCCCTGCCATGCCGTTAATGACCTCGTTCAACGTGCCATCTCCGCCAGCCGCGATAATCATATCGTAGCCGCGGTCGATTGCTTCCGCTGCACTCGTCGTCGCATCGCCTTCGCCGTCCGTTGCGTGTGTTGTCGTCTCGATGCCTGCGGCATCCAGCATCTGCAAAATATCCGCCAGCCGCTTCTTGCCTTCCTCCCGTCCGGAGGTCGGATTATAGATTAGTCTCGCTTTTTTTATCATGACTGCGTCACCCATTTACAATCTATTCATATCGATGTGGTCTCACAACCATTATCCGTGCGCAGCAACAATCTCACCAGCGCCGTACTCTCTACTTGCATGCCAATCAGAACAACCGGCTCATATATCGTTCAATCTTCTATGTTAAACGTTTTGGTGAAAAAAACAACTATTTTCAGTCCTTCAACCTGCCTGCCAGCATCGCCAGCAACCTCTCTGCTTCGCGCTCCAGCCATCGGCCAAGCGCTGGATGCGGCAGCAGCGTCTGTCCGTCATACATAACCGGAACGTCAGCCAAGCGCTCAGGAATAACATGAGTCGTAAAATACCCTCGGCTCAGAAATACCGGCACCACCGCAACACGCCGCTTCACGGCATGATTGCCGAGCTCATCATCTGCTCCAAGGGATGGAGCAGTATCGAACATCGGGAACGGCGCGGCTAGCTTCTCCGCGCGCTCACCAAATCCATCTGCTGCGCCGCCAAGCAAGCTCATTAATCGCTGCGCTGCGGCCGCGACGTCCTCGCAGCAGAGCAGCGCGTGCGACGCAGCCGCGCACATGCCGCGCTTCACGAGCAGCCGCTCCAAGCCGCGCAGGCTGTCATGCCAGCGCGCCTGGAATGGCTCGTGCTGGCTGCCGTGCGCTACCAGCAGCACGCCATCCGCGCCGGGGCGCACGCCCAGCCCGCGCAGGCGGGCCTCCACCATGCGGAGGAGAATATCCTCCTCCGCATCATCGGCTCCGCCGAGCGCTCGCGCGGCATCGCCCCCCGCGCCTCCGTTGGCCTCCTTGCCGTCAGCCAATCCGGGCCACTCGCCGCTGGCCGCGCCAAGATCGGCCGCCACGGCCCCGCCGTCCAGCGGGCGCCCGTACAGCACGCGCGCGTTCACGCGGAACGGCGCCAGCCCCGTCTCCGCAAGCGGCGCCGCCGTCACGCCGAGCGCGTACGCGATCTCGTCCACGTGCGTGCTGCCCGCGGACACGAACAAGGGGATGACCCCGATGTGGTCTACCCCTTGCGCTTCCAATGCGTCGATGCCGTCCTGAATAGTCCGGTTCGGCACGCATTCCAAAAAAGAAGAAGCGATCGGTACGCCTTCCGGCCACGCAGCCTTGGCAATCGCTTCATCTACTAGTGTAACCCAAGAGCCGTCTCGTGAACCGTGGCTAATAACCAACAGACCTGGCTTCATACTTATCGCCCGAGACGCTCCAATGACATCTTGTACCCGTCATTCCCGTAATTCAAGCAACGCTTCACACGCGAAATCGTGGCTGTACTCGCTCCGGTCTCCGCTTCAATCTGATTGTACGTACAGCCCTTGCCCAACATGCGAGCAACCTCTAATCGCTGGGATAAGGATTGGATTTCATTCACCGTGCACAGATCGTCAAAGAAAATATAGCACTCTTCCACTGATTCAAGGGTCAAAACTGCCTCGAACAGCTGGTCGATCGTCTTATCGTTCAATTTTTTCAATTGCAACCTTATCCACCCCTACTTCATCGCTTGTACCCTCATTGTACTTCCTTTATCCTACCTTTTCAAGCGTTACCAAGTTCGTGCTTTAGAGAATAGTAGTAAAAATAAAGCGTTTCCATTTGAGATTGGGCGTGCGCCTACGGGCGATCGTCCAATCGAGTTGTTCGCCTACCACATACAGTATACTAACCCATTGGATAGAGCCAATCAATATTTTATTGAAAAAGGTCGTGATCATATGAACGCGCCTCACCACGGACGACAGGTCCCGACGTATCAGCAGGATCTCATGTCCGTGCCAAGCTTGCACATACCGAAGCAGCACTCCCCATCCGCATCGGCTCAGTGGACCCGCAGCTTCTCAGGCGGCCTCCCTCCTTCTCAATTCCAGCCGCCATCACCGCCCGATACGGCCATCGTACCCTACACCCCGGTCGCAGAGACACCGGTGACTACTCTCAATGCAGAGAAAAAAAGCAGCTTCTCCATCAACGACATCAAGCAGGTCATCGACCGTATGGGCGGTATCGACGGAATCGTGTCTACGATGAACAAGGTTCAAAAGGTTATGCAGAGCGTCTCGCAAATTGCACCGGTAGCGAAGCTGCTCATGGGCAGCCTTCTTCCTAATAAGAAGGGCAAGAAGGAAGGCGACGACGAGGCGGACGAATGGGATGAAGAACAATCCCAGCGCAGACGGAGAAGACGTCGGCAACGCAGACGCAGCCCGAGCAATCGCATCGGTACGAGAAGACCAGTGAAGCAGCGCCGGACGCACCCGAATCAGCGACGTAAACGATGAATCGCTGAAACACCGCCTTCTCCCCCCAAGCAGGATCGGCATTCAGCACAATCCAGTCCGGATTCATCAGCACCGTTATGCGCCTGCCGGATGGACGACAATTGCACACCGGACAACAGGGATCCCCTCCCTACTCAAGCACCTCGAGGCTGTCTCCATAGTAGATTTCTACTGTGGGGCAGCCTCCCTCTCATGTCCGCCATCTCCCAATTAGCTTCGTCTGCAAGCACAAATAAGGGGTGTTCCCGCGAAGTAGAAGCTCTACTCCCGGAACACCCCTATTTATTAATAAAAGGCAAAATGGATTATTTTTAAAATAATCATTGCCAGCACCGCACAAATCGGAATCGTAATAAACCACGTAATGACGATTCGACCTGCTACCCCCCACTTGACAGCCGAGAAACGCTTGGCGGACCCAACCCCCAAAATCGCGGAGGTGATAGCATGCGTAGTGCTAATTGGCAAGTGCGTCAGCGTCGCCGACATAATAACCGAAGCGGCGGACAAATCAGCGGCAAAGCCGTTAATTGGTTCAATCTTGAAAATTTTCGTTCCCATCGTCTTAATAATCTTCCAGCCGCCGATGGACGTACCGAGTGCCATCGCCGTAGCGGCTGCAATCTTAACCCACAATTGGACTTCCATATCGGTCTGAACCTGCGCCGTTACGAGAGCGAACGTAATAATACCCATCGCCTTCTGCGCGTCATTCGTCCCGTGGGTGAAAGATTGGAACGCCGCCGTAATAATCTGGCATGTCCGAAATCCTTTGTTGACGGTATGCGGACTATGTCTGCCGAAGATCCATTTCAGTATCGTCATGACGATATAACCAACGACAAATGCAATAATCGGCGAAATGATGAGACCGATAACGATGCTCTTGAATCCGCCTAAGTTCAAATAATCCATCCCGGCTCCAGCGAACACCGCCCCTGCCAACGCGCCAATCAGCGCATGGGAGGAGGAGGACGGAATGCCGAACCACCACGTAACCAAGTTCCAAATAATAGCTGAAATAAGCGCTGCTGCCACGATCTCCAACCCATTTTCCAGCTTGGCGGGATCGGCAATGCTGCCCCCAATCGTCTTCGCCACGCCCGTAAACGTAAGAGCTCCGACGAAGTTCATCGTGGCAGCCATTAGAATCGCTACTCGCGGCGGCAATGCCCGCGTTGATACCGACGTCGCGATAGCGTTCGCCGTGTCGTGGAAGCCATTGATGAAGTCAAAGCCCAGCGCCAAAATGATGACGACTCCCACGACCATTAAAGTCATATCTATTTCCATTTACCGCGATTGCACTGAACCGAGAACCGCTCGCGTCCGCGCAATACCCAACCTCCTTCGTACACTCAGCTTGCTTATGCTACGACAGTTATTAGGAATTCCGCATGACGATCGATTCCAGTTGGTTCGCTACATCCTCGCAGCTATCCGTAGTCTCTTCCAATCGTTCATACACATCTTTGCGTTTTATCAATTCAATTGGGTCCTTCACATCGACGAACAAAGCCCGAACACCGCGGCGATAAATATCGTCAGCCGCATTTTCCAGCTCGTTAACGCGAATATTGTGCTCGCGAATCGCAAGGAGCTTCTTCTGTGATAGCAAACGAATTGCTTTCTGAATTTCATAGGTGCTGCGTTTAATAATATCTGCGAACAGCACCACGATTTCATCACGTTCAAGCATCTGGTACATGTCGAAACGCGAAGCACTGGCCTCCATCCCGTCAAGAACGTCATCCAATGCCGTCGTCAGCGCCATAATATCCTCACGCTCGATTGGCGTAATGAAGGTTTTGTTGAGCTCTGTCAAAATCGTGTGGGTATACATGTCGCATTTGCTCTCTAATTCCTTCATTTCCTTGGTAAAAGACAACACATCACTCAAATCTTCTACACCTTGTGCGAACGTTTCTGCTGCTTGAACGAGCGTATCCGCCATATTTTGCAGCGTTTCGAAAAACACGTCCTTCTTCTTGAACATTCCGAGATCTCCTTTGCAACGAGAAATTGCGTATGTGATGTAAACTTTTCAAGCCTTACATAGTTTATCACATGACCCGGTAGGTTTGTAAAGAAACCGTAAAGCGAAAGTGAGCATTTGTCGAAAGTTTACGTCATTTTTAAGGCGACTATCCTGTCTTTTTCGACAATTTTCGTGTTTTTTCAAAAATAGGGCCGTAATCCTTGATACCACGCGGTTTTATGTAACAATTCTAATCATTTCCAATCGATGTGTTGGAGCAACGGAGGCTCGTGCGGCACAATCAACATAGGAGTCTTCCCCGGCTTCAGCGGAAGGGCTTGTCTGGACAAGCATGAATTCAAAAGCACCTTGCTCGTTGCGCTGCCATGTGCCGCTATAGCTCCGCCCGCCTGTGAACAAAAGGGCATCGCCGCCGTCATCCAACTTCACTTCAAGCCGCCCGACATTATCGACGACGCGGTGCGGCGCTTCGATTAGAGCACATTATCGGCCGTGAGCGGCTTGCCAGTTGCCATGTCAAGATGCGGCTCGTCGTTGATATGACGGATATAGTTTCCGCTATTTTCATCATATGCATACTGAACGCGATCGCCATTGTTCATAAAGGTAACCGAATGCTGCGAACAGGCCAGATCGCACCGTCATAGTCCAGCTGACTGTGGCAGATGGCGACTATCCGGGTAATGCCGCCTTCCGCAAGCACCTCAATAAGCAACATTCACAACGCCGCCCCCCAATTACATTTCCTTTATTTCCATTTATTTGAACCCGTTGTCCACTATGGCACCTTCCGTCTCCTTCTAGGCAGATTTTAAACAATTGTTCCTTCCGTGCAATTATAAGTCCTGACTGATGGTGATTCGCTTCATCCGACCCTTTGCTTCATTCTCCCCTTCCACCAGGTGGCGGCACGTCCAATGACCACGCTCATTCACTGCCCAACCTAAGCGGTCGCTTCAGTCATAATCAACGTACGGTATTTTATAATACGGCATGTTTACATTCGGCATGCTTACATTCGGCATGCTCCCTATTCCGGATGCCATCCCTCCTGACTGTATGGGAGAATGGACATAAGGGCGATTGCACGGAGATTAGGCTGCATATTTTCGCTTGAAATTTGATTTATCGCTGCACAGAGCTAAACTACTCCTTCATAGCAAAAAAACGAAGAAGCCGGCTCTTCGCCCGTCCTCTTCGCTCTGCAGCAACCTATCTTGCATCTCGCCTTACTTCGCCATCTGGCTCCGTTTCTCTCGCGGCGCTCATTCTGCGCTGTCTTGCATCGTTCTATCAATCGACACTGTTTCATATTGTTCAGTCTGCCATCATCCTTAACGCCGCTCAGATGCTCCAGTTCGCCCATTCCCCCTGACGCTTCTCCCACTGCTTCAGCCATTGAATCGTGCAGGAGAACAGCTTCTCCCGATGCTCGCCGCTAGAGTACGTATGGTCGGCTTGAAAGACGATCTCCTTGTCGCACTGCCCATCGCTGCGCATCCAGAACACCTTCTGGTACAGGAAGGTGTAGTCCGCTGGAATGATGTCATCGCTCGTGCCGTGGACGAGCAGCACGTCCCCGTTGAACTTCGACGCCTCTTGGAACGGTTGATGCTTGCCTAGTGAATTGAAATAGGCCGGAGTGAACGTGTAGCCCAAATAATCGGATGCGCCATGGGTTATCGACTCGTCATACCGTTCGCGTCCGACGATGCGTACGATATCGTTGAACGGGTAAGCGACGGGAGACCACAGCACCAACCGCTTAATGCGCGGATCACGTACCGCCGTTAGGAGCGCCACAGCCCCGCCCAGGCTATGACCGATGAGCGTCACGCGTTGCGGGTCGACATTGCCGCAGCCCAGCGCATAATTCACCACCGCTTGCGTCTGCTCTATCATATCGTCGAGGCCGAAATGTCCATACTCGCCTGTACTCTCACCGCAGCCGGCAAAATCAAACCGGATCACAATATGCCCTTCCTGCGCAAGCCGTCGCGAGGCATTCACAAACAGCCGATCGACGCCGATCCGGCTGCCGACGAAGCCGTGGCAAATAATCGTGACCGGAGTGCGTTGCTCCGATCCAGACTCAAAAGGCGCCCGCTCCTCTGGATAATGCAGCGTTGCCGCCAACCGTTCCTGCTGCCAACGAATATCGATTTGTCGTTCCATCGCCATTCCCCTCACTTTTTCCCCAACAATGAATGTATTGTTCAATATCTTATAATTCCGATTAATTTACTATGAATTAAGTAAATTCTACTCCAGCTTTCTTTAGGTGTCAAGTCCTCAACACGTCAATGTCTTCCTATTTTCCAGCAAAAAAATAGCCGCAACACCGCTCTCGCAGCATTACAGCTCTTATCTTCCCATACAGCCCGATGGTTAGTCGTCCCTTGTTCTACTATGAACCACAGCATGGGACTAACACTTTCACCTTAAGGATATTCTCGCCTGCACCCCGCTAATATAAACCGTAGGAACGCTGCACCATTTGATGCGTTTCAAGCGTTCCATCCGACATGCCTTCGTGCAGCAGCGCGGCAGAAGTCGACTCCTCGGACTGAGCGGCCGGAGATGACGGAGAATCCGTGCCGTCCTGCAGCATCGATTCCAATGCAGATGCCTCATCCAATCCCCGCGTATGCTCTTGGGACAAATACAGCTGTGTTAACGCGTCACCTAACGGATACGGATTTTTCATCCTCGCTTCCCTCCTGCCATATAATTTCAACCTCTTATACGACATTATTATGGAGGAAGGGGGATAAATTATGCGTGATGCTGATCGCGATCAACCAACATGCCGTGACACAGCATCGTCATCAGCTGCTCCGAGATCGTCCGCATGCTGAAGCATCCGTCCAGCTTGCCCGGCTGCGCCAAGAACTGCTTCATCGAAATGAGGAACCTGACGATAAGATGCGGAGACAGCTCCTTGCGAATATGCCCTTCCTGCTGCCCACGGAAGATTGCCTCCTCGAATTCCGGCAATATATGCTCCTCCGAATAAGACATCAGCCTCTGAAAGGTAGCCGGATAATATTGCACCAGATCGCTAATAAAGGATTGGGATACGTCGTCGAACTCATGGTACTCCATCATCCGCTTGAACAAATCGTACGTATCGCTCGCTTCCGCAATGACCTTGCGGAGATGCTGATGTAATTCCTTCAACATCTGATCGATAATGACATCCAGCAGTCCTTCTTTGCTTTGAAAATATTTATAAATGGTCATCTTCGCGACCGGAACCGCTTCGGCCACCTGCTCCATGCTCGTCTCTTGAATTCCTTGTTCGAAAAATAAGCGCCGACCCGCTTTCACGATGGCGATGGCTTTACTGTTCAAGTGACATGTGTTCCCCTTTCTGCACGGATGCTGTCGGCGGCTGACCTAACCCATTATAAATCCCGGCGGGAAAGCAGCCGCCAGCCTCCCAGCACTCCGACTATATATAGTAATATCGTAATGAATACGCCGTTCCATGGCAAGCTGCCCGAAGTGAACATTTCTTTTCCGCTGAAAATCGTGAACAGACTGAAGTCGGAGAGCCAGGATAACGACTCATTTATCCCTGCCAGCATATTGAGAAGAAACGAAATAATGACGATGCCGATACTTATTGCAAGACCTGCCCGCTCCGAAGCGACGAACACCGTAATCAAATACCCGACACCGGCAAACGCCAGCGCCGCCAATGCCCTAGCTGCCATGTATACCAGCAAAATCTCGGCATCCTCTATTGTGCTGAACCACTGCCCGAACAATAGCGTTACCCCATAGCTTAGCGCAGTGATGAGAAGTAGACCCGACAGATGGGCAGCCGCTTTGCCCATGAATAGCCCGCCACGCGATATCGGCAGCGTGAACATAAAATCAGCCGTGCCGCCGTCCCGTTCGCGGGATACCGTAGAAGCCACCCATATCGCTGCAAAAGCCCCGAGCAGCATGGTAAAGAAGACAAGCGGTTCTCCCCCCATCCAGCCTTCGAAGCTGCCTAGCATCTCGGTATGGAACCCGAAGCCTTCCAGCACTCCCTTCTGTTTCACGGCCTTTCTGTGGTGTATAGACACGCCCTCCAGCGTATTGCCCGCTTCATACTCTGCCATGAACAACTTGCTCCAACGACGGCTGGTCGATGCGAATATCATCTATCTCGTGAGACGACAGTTGACGCAGGGCAAGATGCAGCTCCCCGTGCAGCAACAGCCGATGCTCTCTGCCGTCATATACGACACCTGGATCGAGGCTTCGCAGCTGGTATCTGTCCGTACAATCCCCAGGCTGTCGGAAGCGGACATACACGATGCGTTCGTCCTTGCCTGGGAATGGAGTCGACATCACAGACGCGCAGCAGCTTTCCTTCGCTAATAAACGCAACCCGTTGGCACAGCTTCTCCACCTCGCTCAATACATGCGTAGAGAAAAATATCGTCGTCCCCTTTTCATTTTGCTCGCTCAGCATGTCGAAGAACGTATGCTGCATGAGCGGGTCCAGACCGGTCGTCGGTTCATCCAAAACGATAAGATCCGGTTGGTGGAGCATGCATTGGACGATGCCAAGCTTCTTGCGGTTGCCGAGCGAATAAGACTTGACGGCTTGCGCACATCCAGCTTCAGACGTTCCGCGTAAGCAAGCGCCGGCGTATACTTGAGCGCGAGCCCATGTACGGACGCGGCGAACGCTAATACCTCCATCCCCGTCATATCTGGATGATAGTGCACCTCAGAGGGTAAATAACCGATGCGTCTACGTAGATCCGGCCGCTCCTTGCTCACCTGTTCGCCGAATAGCTCAACAGTGCCTGCCGTCGGACGAATCAACTGCATCATCGTACGCAGCGTTATAGACTTTCCCGCCCCATTCGGCCCAATAAATCCAAATGCTTCCCCTTGCTTTACCGTCAGATCAACCTGCTCAATACCGCGCTGCACACCGTATCTCTTCGTCAAACCACCATTTTCACAACATCCATCCCACCCACCCCATTATATACTTTAATTATATATTGAGTACATTATATGAGATTCATTTTTCTTTTTAAACATATTTTTATACTAATAATCACCCAAAAGTATAGCCAACCCCAATATATACTGCCAATGAGACACCCCTACGCTATGACGCTAAGCTACCGATACACCATACTGCGATACTGCTAGATCCAGATCCAAGAAACTTAGAAGCCCCTAGTACCGAGGTACAGAGCTCCTAAGACATTCATGCTAAGAAACTGACATATCAAAATTACTGTGATACCAGTCCTGAAACGCCGAGCTATAAAGTTACTAGTTCAAATAGATGCTGATACTGAAATACCGCGTTACAAGTTACTGTGCTGAAGGGAGATTGACACTATTGCCCAGTTTCAAGCCACTGAGCTGAGGGGGGATTGACACTATTGCCCAGCTTCAAGCCACTGAGTTGAGGGGAGATTGACACTATTGCCCAGCTTCAAACCACTGAGTTGAGGGGAGATTGGCTCTATTGCCCTTTTTCAATTCACTGAGTTGAGGGGAGATTGACACTATTGCCCCGCTTCAAACCACTGAGTTGAGGGGAGATTGGCTCTATTGCCCCGCTTCAAGCTGAGCTGAGGGGGGGATTGGCACTGTTGCCCAGTTTCAATTCACTGAGTTGAAGAACTGCTGAGATATTGCTACTGAAATGCCAAAGGTAATCCCCCCTACTACCGTGTCCTAACGCAAGCCAAAGTGCATTGGAAAACATACAGCAGAATGTTGCATCTCCCCCCTGGAATCGCCACTCCATTGGAAAACATCCAATTAAATCCCACTTTATTCTGCTCCCAACTGCTTCAACACGGATTCTACTGGATCAAATCCAATCAAATGTCTCTTGAGGCCCTCTAACGCGCCTTTCCACTGTACGATATCCAATGAGTTGACCCCTTCACCTCAAATTGTGCAACATAAAAAAGCTCTCTCCTAGCAAATAAGGGAGAGAGCTCGATAAACCCGCATTACATTCAATTCGCATCAAGTTATATTATGGGCGTTTTCGCTTTGGCCGCAATGTCCTTCCGATATTGCATCCCGTCGAAACGGAGCATATCGACTGCCTTGTACGCCTGCGCCGCTGCAGCCGCCACATCTTCACCCCGGCCGACCACGCCAAGCACGCGTCCACCGTTCGTCCTCCACACCCCATCCGCATCGCGGGAAGTTCCGGCATGGAAGAGCAGTGCCTGCTCTGCCGCTATATCCAAGCCTGTGATGACGTCGCCTTTGCGATATGCGCCAGGGTAACCTTCGGATGCCACGATAACGCATACCGCTGCATCCTCGTGCCATTCCAGTTCCACCTCATGCAGCGTTCCTTCTGCCACCGCCCACAAGACGTCGAACAGATCGCTCTTCAAGCGCGGCAGCACGACCTGCGTCTCCGGGTCCCCGAAGCGCGCGTTGAATTCAACGACCTTCGGCGTCCCTTCCGGCGTAATCATCAACCCGGCAAAGAGCAAGCCTTTAAACGGCCTTCCTTCACAAACCATCGCCCGGGCTGCCGACTGAACAATAGTGTCGACAGCGTTCGCGAACACCGCTTCCGAGAATTGCGGCAAAGGGCTGTACGTCCCCATGCCACCCGTATTCGAACCTTGGTCACCATCGAATATCGGCTTATGATCCTGGGCAGGCACGCAAGCACGCACCGTCTCGCCATCCACAAACGCGAGAATGGACATCTCTTGGCCCTGCATAAATTCTTCAATGACCACCTGCTGGCCGGAAGCGCCGAACTTGCGTTCGACCATCACTTCCTCCAGCACCTGCTCAGCTTCCGCCAAGCTGTGCGCAATCGTCACGCCTTTGCCTGCCGCCAAGCCATCCGCCTTGATGACGACAGGCATCGATTGCTCCCGCACATAACGCTTCGCCGCATCCGCGTCATCAAAGACCGCATAAGCCGCAGTCGGAATATCGTATTTGCGCAGCAAGTGCTTCATGAACACTTTGCTGCCTTCAATCTCGGCCGCCTTGCGGTCGGGCCCGAAGATGCGCAAGCCGTGCGCCTGCAGCGCATCAACAATGCCGTCTGCGAGCGGATCGTCCGGACCGACCACGACAAGGTCCACCTTCTGCTCCGCAGCATAGGCAGCAATGCCTTCGAAATCGTTGACGGATAACGCAACGCACTCCGCAAGCTGCGCAATACCGGCATTGCCCGGCGCACACAGCACCTCATCCACTTTCGGACTCTGCTTAAGCGCCCAGACCAGCGCGTGTTCGCGGCCGCCGCTGCCAATGACCAATACCTTCATCTGCACATCCCCCGTTCCTAATGCTTGAAATGACGGACACCGGTAAGGACCATTGCCAGTCCATGCTCATTCGCCACTTGAATGGACTCGTCGTCGCGGATGGAGCCGCCGGGCTGAATGACAGCCGTAATGCCAGCTTCCGCCGCTAAGGCGAGCGTATCTCCCATCGGGAAGAACGCATCCGATGCAAGCACCGCGCCTCGCGCCTTCTCTCCAGCCTGCTCGATCGCGATACGGGCTGCCCCGACGCGGTTCATCTGTCCTGCGCCTACGCCGACAGTCATGCCATCCTTCACGAGCACGATGGCATTCGATTTCACGTGCTTGACCACATTCCAACCGAACAACAGCTGCTCCAGTTCGGCTTCTGATGGCTTGCGCTCAGTCACAGCCTGCAGCTTGGAAGCGTCAAGCGTATGCAGATCATTCTCCTGCACCAGCAAGCCGCCGTTCACCGAGGTGAGCTGGCGGGACGCGCCGCGCTCTGCCGGAGTCGGAACGACGCCGGTGCGCAGCAGACGCAAATTTTTCTTCTGCTGCAATATATCCAGCGCCTCTTGCGTGAAATCCGGCGCGATGACGATTTCGAGGAAGATTTCGTGCAGCAAGCGTGCCGTGTCCCCATCGATTGTCCGGTTCGCGGCAACGATACCGCCGAAGATGGACGTTGGATCAGATTCGTACGCCTTTTGATACGCTTCAAACACGGTAGCACCGATACCGACCCCGCAAGGATTCATATGCTTTACGGCAACAACCGCTGGCATCTGAAATTCGCTCACGATGGAGAGAGCGGCGTTTGCGTCGTTAATATTGTTGTAGGACAGCTCCTTGCCGTGCAGTTGCTCCGCCGTCGTAATGCTGCCCGGCGCTGCCAACGGTTGGCGATAGAACGCCGCTTCCTGGTGCGGGTTCTCCCCGTAACGAAGCGACTGCACCTTCTCGTACGTGACCGTGTAGCGCTCTGGCCACGTCTCGCCGACCTGCCCGCTTAAATAGTCCGCGATCAACGCATCGTACGCCGCCGTATGGCGGAATACCTTCGCTGCCAAGCGTTTGCGCGTCTCAAGCGTCGTATCTCCGCCGTTACGGATTTCTTCCAGCACCGCCTCATAATCCGCCGCATCGACCACTACAGTAACGTCACCGTGGTTTTTGGCCGCTGAGCGCAGCATTGTTGGCCCGCCGATATCTATATTTTCAATCGCATCTTCATAGGACACATCTGGCTTCGCTATCGTTTGCTGGAACGGATACAGATTGACAATGACCATATCAATCGCGGATAAGCCGAGCTCTTCCAGCTGCTTGCGATGCTCCTCATTGCTTCGTACCGCAAGCAGACCGCTGTGTACGGCTGGATGGAGCGTCTTTACCCGTCCGTCCAATATTTCGGGAAATCCAGTCACATCCGAAATACCCGTTACCGGCACGCCCGCTTGCTCCAGCAGTGACTTCGTTCCTCCGGTTGAAATAAGCTGCACGCCCGCTTCTGCCAGCGCACGCGCAAATTCAACGACACCCGTCTTGTCGGATACACTAATAAGCGCTCTTTGAATCGTCATGTTGTCCTCTCCCTTGCTAAAAATATATGGCTGCCACTTCCGAGCCCGGCGGATGTATAGCTCGCTTCCATCCCCGCTCCGTTGTGCTAACATTTGGAATTATGATTGTATACCATTTTAATGTGATAAAGTCCATTCGTCCAGACAGCCTCAACCTGCGCATCCAGCAATGCTGTTGGAACCCGCTGCCCATATGCTCACCTGCAAAACGCTTTCTCTCTTGTCCGGATTCCTATATCCGAACAACTAGCTCTTCCCGCTCACCAGACGGCTTACCACCTGCGGATACAACTCGTGCTCCACCGCCTGAATACGTGCAGTCAATGCCGCTTCCGTATCACCCTGTTCAATCATGACGGCTTGCTGCGCCACAATCGGACCCGTATCCATCCCTTCATCTACGAGATGCACCGTCACTCCCGTCACCTTCACGCCGTAATCCAGCGCTTGGCGTACCGCGTGCAGGCCCGGAAAGGCCGGGAGCAGCGATGGATGAATGTTGACCATGCGCCCTTCATATGCATGAAGGAGCACTGGCGTAATGAGCCGCATATAGCCGGCAAGCACAATCCAATCGATGTCGTATTCCTCCAGCACATGCAGCACATCGTGTTCATACTGCTCGCGTGACAAATATTGCTTTGGCTCAAATACCACATAGGGCACGTTCGCCGCCTGCGCCCGCTCAAGGACATAAGCGCGAGGCTTGTCGCAAATAAGGAGCGCCACATCCGCATTCAACTGCTGCGCATAAGCCGCATCTGCAAGCGCTTGGAAGTTCGAGCCTGAACCGGAGGCGAACACCGCGATACGCGGCATCCGCTCCCCGTCACGCACTTCTAACGACGGCACGCTGAAGTCTGCCGTTTCTTTGTGAACAGAAATCGTATCCATCGGACGCATTATATCCCGACCTCCGGTATCCGTACTTCCCGTGCACCTTCCGTTACAGTCCCGATGCGGTACACCGCTTCCCCCTGCTCTGACAAGCATGCCGCTGCGGCATCCGCATCCTGTGCCGATACGACGACGATCATGCCGATTCCCATGTTGAACGTTGTGAACAGCTCCTCCGCTTTCAAGGCGCCCACCCGCTCCATCAAGCGGAACACCGGATGCACCGGCCATGAGCCGTAATCAATATGAACCGCTGTCCCTTCCGGCAGTACACGCGGAATATTTTCGAGGAAGCCGCCGCCCGTAATGTGCGCCGCCCCTTTAATTTGCACCTGCTTCATCAGTTCAAGCAGCGGTTTAACATAGATGCGTGTCGGTGTAAGCAGCACTTCACCGAGCGTCGCCTCCGTCTCTAGCTCCGGCACCTGCGCATTCAAGCTGTAGCCCGCTTGCTCCAGCAGCAGCTTGCGCACGAGCGAGAAGCCGTTGCTGTGCACGCCGCTCGATGGCAGACCGAGAATGACATCTCCCGGCTTGATGCTTGCTCCGTTAACAATGCGGCTCTTATCGACAACCCCCACGCTGAAGCCTGCGATGTCGTACTCTTCCGTCTCGTACATGCCCGGCATTTCTGCCGTCTCGCCCCCGATGAGCGAACAGCCCGCCTGCGCGCAGCCTTCCGCAATCCCGCTCACGATGCTCTCGATGCGCTCCGGCTTCACTTTGCCACAGGCCAAGTAATCCAGGAAGAACAGCGGCTCCGCCCCCTGCACGACGATGTCGTTCACGCACATTGCCACCGCGTCGATGCCAATCGTATCATGCTTATCCATGGCAAAGGCAAGCATCAGCTTCGTTCCAACGCCATCGGTTCCCGATACGAGCACAGGCTCCTCGTATTTTTTGCTGTTCAGCTGGAATAGAGCGCCGAAGCCGCCGAGATCCGTCATCACCTCAGGGCGGAACGTGCGGCGCACATGCTTCTTCATACGTTCGACGGCTTCATTGCCTGCCGCGATGTCGACACCCGCTTGTTTGTAAGCTTCAGACATGGGTTTCTCTCCCTTACTCATGTTTTAGAGGTTATTCAAAAAGGCCCCTTTTGATCACGATGATCATCTAGTAGCATATTCGACATCGAATCTTGCATTCAACCTTGAAGTCCAGTGCTCATGTAGTCCCGCCTACACTCCGCTCCTCCTTCTTCGGTTTCTTGCAACCTTCTCGGTGCTGAAAAGTGTCCGGTTTGAACATATATTTTTCATTTGCAAAATTCAAATACCGATGGGCAACAACTTTGCATCCTCATGTACGGTTCATTTTTTCAGCAGCTACAGCCCGATGTCTTCGCCGCGGCAGCCAGCTCCGTCGGATAATCGTGATCGAAGCAGGCCATGCACAGACCGCCCTTCTTTTCCTTCGCGAACGCGCCTCCGATCGCCTCCACCGTGCCCTCGTGAGACAAGAACGCAAGCGAATCCGCGCCGATCAAGCCGCAAATCTCTTCTACGGAATGGGTCGAAGCGATTAAGTCATTGCTGTCCGGCGTATCGATGCCGTAGAAGCACGGATGCTTGAACGGTGGCGACGCGATGCGCAGATGCACCTCCAGCGCGCCCGCATCGCGCAGCATCTTGACGATGCGGCGTGACGTCGTGCCGCGCACGATCGAGTCGTCGATGAGGACGACACGCTTGCCTTCCACTACACTGCGCACCGCGCTTAGCTTCATCTTGACGCCCTGCTCGCGCAGCTCCTGGCTAGGCTGAATGAACGTGCGGCCTGAATATTTGCTCTTAATCATGCCCATCTCATAGGGAATGCCTGTCGCCTCCGCGTAGCCGATAGCGGCGGAAATGCTGGAATCCGGCACGCCGGATACGATATCCGCCTCGACAAACGACTCTTGCGCCAGCTGCTTCCCCATCCGCTTGCGGGCGGTATGAAGATTGATGTCATGCATTTGACTATCTGGACGTGCAAAATATATAAATTCCATCGCGCACAAAGCGCGGCGCTCCACGGGCGCGAATCGTTCCGAGCGGTAGCCCATCTCGTCGAACACGAGCAGCTCGCCCGGCTCGATCGCGCGGATGAATTCCGCGCCCACCGCGTCCAAAGCGCATGATTCAGACGAAAACACATACGCATCACCGATGCGCCCCATCGCCAGCGGACGCAAGCCATGCGGATCTGATGCAACAAGCAGCCTATCATTCGTCATAATGAGAAACGCGAAGCCGCCGGCGAGCTGGCGAAGAGCTTCCTTCGCCGCCGTCACCAGGTCGGCCTCCGAACGGGCGATCAAATGGGCAATGACCTCAGTGTCGCTCGTCGTCTGGAAGATGGAGCCCTTCTGCTCCAGCTCCCGCCGAATAGCAGGCGCATTGACGATGTTCCCGTTCGTCGCTACGGACAAGTCGCCGTCCCGCGTCTTGAACACGAGCGGCTGCGCATTCGTCAAGCGGCTGTCGCCAGACGTGGAATAGCGCACGTGACCGATGGCGCGGTCGCCAAGCAAGCTTTCTAGGCGGTCCTTGTCGAACACTTCCTTCACGAGGCCCATGCCGCGGTGATAGCTGAACGCGCGGCCGTCTGACGTGCAGATGCCTGAGCTCTCCTCACCGCGGTGCTGCAGCGTATGAAGGCCGTAGTACGTGAGCGAGGCGGCATCGGCATATCCAAATACGCCGAATACGCCGCACTCCTCGCGCAGACGGTCGAACGGACCGTCTTTGCCTATTCCTTCGTTGAAGTAACTGCCTCTCTCGTCCATACCCGCCAAGTCGTACACCCGGGCCGCCTCTTCACGTTCCTTCGCATGCTGCTTTATTGCATCAGACATGGAATCGCATCCTTCCACACCCGCTCCGCTTCGTATCGTGTCACGTCAATGGCATCCTTGCCGTTCACCCGCAGCTGAATCCGGTCTCCGCCAACGACGCCTAAGCGCTGAACAGGCACTTCATATTGGGCACACCACTCAACGACCGCTTCCTCATGCTCCGGAGCAACCGATAGCACGATTCGGGATTGAGATTCACTAAACAACGCCACATCCGGTCTCATACCTTCCACTTGCCAATCTGCCGTCACACCAATGCCTCCGCTGATGGCGCACTCCGTGAGCGCAACCGCGATCCCGCCTTCCGCCGCATCATGAGCAGATTGCACCTTACCCGCTTGAATCGCGCCAAGCACGGCGCGCTGCAGACGCTGTTCCACATCCAAATCCACCACCGGCGGACGCCCTTCCGTCACGCCATGGATAACAGTCTGGAACTCGCTGCCGCCAAGCTCTACTTTCGTTGTGCCGAGCAGGAGCACAATATCGCCTGCCTGCTTGAAGCCTTGCTGCGTAATATGATCCACATCATGTACGAGACCGACCATGCCGACTACTGGAGTCGGATAGATGGCCCCTTTTGCATTTTCATTGTATAAGCTGACGTTCCCTCCGATTACCGGAGTCGACAGGTGACGGCACGCTTCCGCCATCCCATCGACGGCCTGCTCCATTTGCCAGAAGTTCTCTGGCTTCTCTGGATTGCCGAAGTTCAAGTTGTCCGTAATCGCTAACGGTTCCGCACCAGAGCATACGATGTTGCGCGCCGCTTCCGCCACCGCAATGCGACCGCCCATATACGGGTCAAGATACGCATAGCGTCCGTTGCAATCCGTCGTCATCGCAAGCGCCTTGCGCGTGCCGCGCACCATGACAACTGCGGCATCCGATCCAGGCGCTACCGCCGTGCTGGCGCGCACCATACTATCGTACTGGCGGTATACCCACTCTTTGCTCGCCACCGTCGGGGAACCAAGCACTTTGAACAAAGCATCGTTAACATCCGTCACTTCTGGATAATTCGTTGTATCCACCTGTTCGTTCGCTGTATAGTAAGCCGGAACCTGAGATGGCTTCTCATAGACCGGACATTCGTCCACCAAGCCGCGCACCGGCATATCCGCTACCACCTCACCGCCATAGGTCAGGCGGAGTCGGCCATCATCCGTCACGCGGCCGACCTGGCGGCAGATGACGCCCCAGCGGTTGAATATTTCCATCGCTATAGGCTCGTTATGCTCTTCGATGACGAACAGCATGCGCTCCTGCGATTCAGACAGCATCATCTCGTAAGGCGTCATGCCGCGTTCGCGCTGCGGCACCTCGTTCAGATGCAGCTCCAGACCGTTGCCCGCCTTGCTTGCCATCTCGGCGCTAGAACAGGTCAAGCCCGCTGCGCCCATATCTTGAATGCCGATGACGATACCCGATTGAATGAGCTCCAAGCACGATTCCATCACTAATTTTTCCATGAACGGATCACCGACTTGAACCGCCGGACGCTTCGCCTCCGACTCTTCCGTCAGTTCCTCCGAAGCAAATGTCGCCCCGTGGATGCCATCGCGCCCTGTCGGAGGTCCAACATAATAGACCGGGTTGCCGATGCCGCTCGCCACACCGCTCTGAATATCCTGATGATCAATTAAGCCGACGCACATCGCGTTCACGAGCGGGTTTCCTTCGTAGCTCGCATCGAACATCACTTCGCCGCCGACCGTTGGAATGCCGATACAGTTGCCGTAGCCTGCAATCCCAGATACGACATGCTCGAACAAATAGCGCACGCGCTCATCCGTCAATTGGCCGAAGCGGAGCGAGTTCAGCAGCGCTATCGGACGCGCGCCCATCGAGAAGATGTCGCGGATGATGCCGCCAACCCCTGTCGCTGCGCCTTGATAAGGCTCGATGGCGGAAGGGTGGTTATGGCTCTCGATTTTGAAGCACACCGCTTGACCGTCGCCAATGTCGACGATGCCGGCGCCTTCACCCGGACCGACCAGCACACGCTCGCCTGTCGTCGGGAACCGCTTCAGCAAGGGCTTGGAATTTTTGTAGGCGCAGTGCTCCGACCACATGACGCTGAATACGCCGATTTCCGTGTAGTTCGGCTGACGGCCGAGCAGCTCGCAAATATGCGCATATTCCGAATCCGTCACGCCCATCGACGCATAAATCCGCTCCTCCGCAATTTGCTGTGCCGACGGCTCCTTCAGCATGTTTGCCTTGCCTTGCTCCAATGCGGTACCCGTCTCGTTCTTAGTTAACGTTCGTTGCATGACGTTCCCTCCAAGCCTTCATAATTGACTGAAACATGCGCACGCCGTCCTTCGATCCGAGCAGGTCGCTGACCGCACGCTCCGGATGCGGCATCATGCCGAGCACATTGCCTTGTTCGTTAATAATGCCTGCTATATGTTCCAAAGACCCATTCGGGTTCTCTTCATACGTAAATACAATTTGGTTATTGCGCTTCAACTGCTCCAGCGTCTGCTCATCACAGTAATAGTTGCCTTCGCCGTGAGCGATTGGGATATCGATGACCTCATCCTGCCCGTATTCGCTCGTAAACGCCGTGTTAGATTGAACGACACGTAATTTCGAGTGATGGCAGCGGAATTTCAACCCTGTATTGCGGCGCAGTGCGCCCGGGAGCAAACCCGCTTCGGTCAAAATTTGAAATCCGTTGCAAATGCCGAGCACATAGGCGCCCTTGTCCGCCGCCTTCGCCACCGCGTTCATCACCGGAGCGAACCTGGCAATCGCGCCGCTGCGCAAATAGTCGCCGTACGAGAATCCGCCCGGAACCATAATCAAATCATAGCCAGTCAAATCTTCAGTCGTATGCCAGACACGCTCCACCGTCGCTTCCGCCAACGTCTCTTCTGCCGCATGCACACAATCCCAATCACAGTTGGAACCCGGAAAAACGAGTACAGCTACCTTCATGCCCTTAGTCCTCCAACTCGTAACGATAGTCTTCAACGACCGGATTCGCGAGCAGCTGCTTGCACATCTTCTCCACATCCGCTTCCGCTTGGGCGCGGTCTTCCGTGTCAATCGTCAGTTCCAAGTATTTGCCGATGCGCACTTCTTCGACATCGCCGTAACCCATCGTGTGCAGCGCCTGTTGAACGGCCGTGCCTTGCGGATCAAGTACATTTGCTTTCGTCGTGACATAAACCTTTACTTTGAACATTGGATAGGTCCTCCCCAGTGTGAGTATGAAATGGGTGCCGAACGAAATGAATTATCGTTGGCTGGAATGCTGAACATGTGAGGCAAGGATGAAGAAGATTCTGGATGAATGACATAAAAAGGCCCGCTGATAGCTGCAGTAGCTCTATCTCGGACCCATTCGAACAGAGGAAAGAAAACGAAAGCAAGCCCGCCCTAAGAGGGCACACGGCTACTTGACGCTTTCTCTCGTAGTCCAAAAATTTAAGGTCTTTGGGTAGAGACTTCGGGCCATATCCCCGGAATTATACGAGAGCTATCATCATACGTTATATATTGAATTTGAGTTTAGTTTAACAAGGTTACAACCCCCTGTCAACCGCAAAACACGAACATTAAAACAACATTAAAATATATAGTTCGTTTTTTAACCTAGACCTCCTGTTTATGTTCCCGAGCGAAGTCGAATTGCCATTGTCGATTCCACATCCCGATCCATTTCCGATTCCATCCAGCTATGCCTCGTCCCAAGTGCCTTGCGACACTCTACCCTTGAGTCAGAAAAAACAAGTCATTGCGATTCCACGCTATTTTCCACTGTTCAGCTCATGGATTTCCGTATCGCCCTCTGTTTCATGGGGAGGTGCTGCTAATGAACCTACTGAGGCAAAATGAATCATCTGGAACTAGCTACGAAAAATGATACTCGTACTCAGACACTTTAATTACAAAGCCAAGAGACATCGTTTACTAAATTTACTGAGCAAATGGGAGAGTGGAGCTAAGGGCGCTTCTTTGCAACGTGCTTTCTCTGAGCGCATGGGAGAGTGGAGCTAAGGGTACTTCTATGCAACGTGCTCTCGCTGAGCACAAGGGTGAGTGGAGCTAAAGGCGCTTCCATGCAACGTACTCTCTCTGAGTTCATGGGAGAGTGGAACTAAGGGTACTTCTATGCAACGTGCTTTCTCTGAGCGCATGGGAGAGTGGAGCTAAGGGTACTTCTATGCAATGTGCTCTCTCTGTGCGCATGGGAGAGTGGGCCAAAGGGCGCTTCCATGCATCGTGCTCTCGCTGAGCACAAGGGTGAGTGGAGCTAAGGGCGCTTCCATGCAACGTACTCTCTCTGAGTTCATGGGAGAGTGGAACTAAGGGTACTTCTATGCAACGTGCTTTCTCTGAGCGCATGGGAGAGTGGAGCTAAGGGCGCTTCCATGCAACGTGCTCTCGCTGAGCGCATGGGAGAGTGGAGCTAAGGGCGCTTCCATGCATCGTGCTCTCGCTGAGCACAAGGGTGAGTGGAGCTAAGGGCGCTTCCATGCAACGTACTCTCTCTGAGTTCATGGGAGAGTGGAACTAAGGGTACTTCTATGCAAAGTGCTTTCTCTGAGCGCATGGGAGAGTGGAGCTAAGGGCGCTTCCATGCAACGTGCTCTCGCTGAGCGCATGGGAGAGTGGAGCTAAGGGCGCTTCCATGCAACGTGCTTTCTCTGAGTTCGTGGGAGAGTGGAGCTAAAGGTACTTCTAAGCAACGTGCTCTCGCTGAGCGCATGGGAGAGTGGGCCAAAGGGCGCTTCCATGCATCGTACTTCCTCTGAGCACAAAGATGAGTGGAGCTAAGGGTACTTCTATGCAACATACTCTCGCTGAACGAATTGTAGAATGCAGCTAAGGACGCCGCTTTTTTATACGATGATCAGCTGTATTTATCGCATGTTCTTCCTCGTCACAACAAAGCCGCCAAGGTGTATCCCTGACGGCATGGCAGCAATCATTTTCAATTTCATACGGTTGATTTGCGAAGAAACAGGTACGATAACAGCGCATATACGATGGTCAGCGGCAGCATCCATAAAGTATGCTGGAACGCGGTATAGCCGGAGAGCCAACCGAATAAATCGCCCCACCAGCGATAATATGTCAGCACTGTGACGGCTACAGCAGGAACGACAAGCATGATGGCCAATAACAGAATTAAGCCAGTCATCCGGAACCTCCGATGCACACTTGCCATTACAAATCCGAAAAAAAACAAGTGCAGCAATACACTGAAATAAATCCATAGCTGTTGGAGCATATTTCCGTCATTCACATACGGCAGATGGAAAAATTGAACCCTTACGCCCCAGCCTCCCGTTAGCTGTGTCTCGACGATACCAAGCAGAAGCAACGCAGCTGCCGTAACGGCGCTTACCATTGCAACCATGGCTGCTGTCCCTAAGAAGTAGTCCTTCCTTCGCGCACTCAGGCTGATGGCGAACGGAAACGTCTGTGACAAGGTAAACATGCCTGCAATGAATAGATAAATAAAGATGGAGGATATACCACCCGTATAATGAACTTCTTCACTGCGTAGAAAGACACCGACTATAAGGTTTACGACAAAGCTAAACATCATAATCGACCAAGGGATGATGAACCATGTCCATTTATCTCTGTAATGCATTTTTATGATGCTGGCTATACGGTTCATTAGGCTTCGACCGCCTTTCGTTCGAGATTGCCACGCGTCAGATAGACGATAAGCTGCTGCAGCGATACGGCAGCCAGTTCCAGCCCAAGCGCTTCTGCCTGTTTCTTGTCATTCACGGTCATGTCCCCAACTATGGTGGCCGAGGCCAATCCGCCGAACAAGGAGCGGTTAATCACTTCTTTTTCCGCGGTATAAGCATCCACTGTGGAAGACGTACCGACTACCGTAAATGCGCGTCCGCGCAGATCGTCAGCATCTTCGTTCATAATCAGCTTGCCTTCGTCAATGACTAGCACGTGCTCTAACAGTTGGCTGACTTCGTCGATAAGATGCGTTGATAAAATGACAGTTCGCGGATGCTCCCCGTAATCCTCGATTAACCGGTCGTAGAACAAGCTCCTGGATACGGCGTCGAGTCCCAGATAAGGCTCGTCAAATATCGTTAAGGGCGCACGGCTCGCCAGACCTACAACGATTCCTACGGCCGAGAGCATCCCTCTGGACAGCTTCTTCATGTTCCGCTTCGGCGGGAGCCGAAAATCTTCGAGCAAGGCGTACGCATAGTCGCGATCCCAATTGGGATAAAAAGCTGCCGCCACCTCCAGAACATCCACAACACGATAAGTGTCCGGATACTTCTGGCTTTCCTTAATAAAGCAGATTCGGCTCAAAATGCGTTCGTTCTCATACGGATTCTCCCCGAATACCTTCACTTCACCTCTCGTCGGGAATAATTGAGCCGTAATCATATGCATAATGGTCGTCTTGCCGGCGCCATTCCTTCCGAGCAGTCCATATATCTTCTCTTGCTCCAACGCAAAGCTCACTTCATTAACTGCCGTCGCACCACCGTATGACTTCGTTAACCGCTGCACCTCCAAAATATTACTCATCGCGCTTCGCCCCTCTCTTAATCATTTCCGATAAATGCTCCGCCGTAATGCCAAGCTTCTCCGCCTCCTGTATCATCGACACGACATACTGTTCAAAGAATTGCTCCCGCCGCTTCTCCATTAATAACGTGCGCGCGCCCGTCGCTACAAATATGCCGATTCCGCGCTTTTTGTACAGAATGCCTTGCTCCACCAACAGACTTACCCCTTTCGCAGCAGTCGCCGGATTTATTTGATAAAAAGTCGCGATCTGAATCTTGGAAGGCACCTGCGACTCTTCAAGCAGCCTTCCCTCAATGACATCGTCTTCAATTCGTTCGGCGATCTGCATGAAGATCGGACGGCTGTCATCGATAATGAATCCCATGATATCCACCACCAGATTAGTTAGTTACTCGTGTAATTAACTATACTCATCAACAGATTTAATGTCAATACTTGCTAACGCCCGAATTTCCACAACTTGTCCCCATTCGCGGCAATATAAAAAAACTCCCGAAGCCGCTATAAAAGCAGCCTGGGAGTTTATCTGTTTAAACCGAGTATTATTGCATGGTCATGCTTAGCTCAGCCCTATTCAGAGATGTAATGCAGCTGCAAAAGCAACCGCTTCAGCAGAGATCCGGCTTCCGCACGGGTTGCATTCGCGCCAGGGCGCAGCGTCTTATCCTCGAATCCGTTCATCAGACCGGAAGCTGCCACGGAATCGATAGCCTCCTTCGCCCATGCTCCAACCTGTTTGCTGTCTTTGAAGCTAGCCGCTGCTGCATCATTGCCCGCACCCAGCTGCTTCATTTCCGTAAGTGCATCGGCATTCACGATCATTTGCGCCATCTGCTCTCGTGTAATTGGCTCATTCGGTTTAAACGTGCCATCCGCATAACCTCGAACAAGCTTTAACTCCACAGACAATGCGATTGTATCCGCAAACCAAGCGGAAGTTGACACATCTTTAAATGGAGCCTGTTGGATTGGGTGCTGACCTAGCCGGTCACCGTATCCCAATGCTCGTATAAGCATTGCTGCGAACTCAGCTCGGGTCACAGATGCATTCGGCATGAATCGCCCGTGCTCCTGGCCGTTGACGATGAGCTTAGAAGCCAACAACTCCAGGTCATGCTTCGCCCAATGGCCGTTTAAGTCCGCGAAGGTAGGCGCATAGCTCAATGCCGCATAGATGCCAGTACCGTGATGCTTCATCGTAAGAACGGTATGCTTCCCATCTGCAGAACGCTCTGCCCGCGATGGAACAAACGAGAAGGCCTTCGTTGCCTCATTATATTTCACAGCCACAATACGAGAAGCAGCATGGTGTCCAGGCACGGTGATCGAACGTGCCGTGAAGCTGCCGTCTGCCTCTAATGCTTCTAACTTGCCGTTTTCCTCCCAGCCTAATTGGAATTGTACTGCTGTCGGCATGTTGGAACCTATCAAATAGGATGCTGCTGCTTGAATCAGCTTCAGTTGTTCACCGGCTAGCTGCTTTATTTGCAACGCCAAGTTCAATGCAGCGTCGCCGCTTTCATTTTTCATTACGTGTGTCATCGGAAGACGGTAACTGCCCGCCCCCGTTTGCACGGCGATTTCCAGCGTCGGCTGCTCTTGAACAGCCTTCTTCAGCGCGTTCATCGGCCACACGATTCGAACGTCTGCCGATTCGTTAGGAATGGCGATTGTCCACATATGTTTGTCCTGCGCTTTGCCTAACAGCTTCAACATGGTACGAACCGACACGTCGCTAATTCGAACCTCGGCCGTTACCGTGCCATCGACGTTCGTCACTTTGGTGAATGTTCCCGGCTCGTAACGAACACCATCTGCCGTAACTGTAAATCCCGCATCACCCGCTTCCATTCCACTGGTACCGGCTGTTCCGTTAGCGTTGCCTGTACCGCCGCCAGAGCTTGTGCCTCCATCGCTTACGTTTCCAGTTTCTGCATCAGACTTCGTGTCGGTATCCTTTTTCTCTGCAGCAAGCACAATGGTACCGCCGTCATCCTTGCCCGGAATATTTACCGTAACCGTCTGCTCGGCGCTAACCACATAGTCGGTGCCGCTATATTCGTCCGCCACCTTCGTGCCAGGCGCATAAGGAACGGTGAACGTCACTTTCTCCTTCACATCGGCATTTGGATTTAAGCCGACGATAACCGTGTCATTCTGATAGCTTTTTGCAAAGATCATATAACCATCAGCGTCTCCACCCGCCAGCTTCGTCCGCTCTCCCTTCGAGAAAGCCTTGGAATGAGCAGCGCGGATGTGGAGCAGCTTGCTGTAATGATCGTACAGCTTCCTCTCCTCATCGAGCTTATCCCACGGCATATCGCCCCGGTTCTCGCTCAGATGCCCCTGAGACATATCTTTGGCGTTAGCACCCGATCGTCCCAGCTCTTCCCCATAGTAGATGACGGGCTGGCCTTTTGCCGTAATCTGCAACGCCGCGGCCACCATCAGCTTGCCTTTGTCGCCGCCCACATAGCGGCTCAGGAAGCCATCCTCGTCATGGCTGCTCAGGAACTGGCCGAGCATCGCGGTATTATCCATGCGCGCTTCACGATCCTGCAGCGCCGCCTCCGTCGCATCAAGCTTGCCGTTGACGAAATCTTTGGCCTTGCCTTTGAAATCAAAGTCCAGCAAAGAGTCCATCTCACCCGCTCTCAAGTATGAACCCGTGTTATCCACGGAAGCGCCGAAGTATTCCCCGATCAGCTTGAATTCGGGATTGAGCTCGGTCAGCTTGTTGCGGAATGCCTTCCATGTCGTATCATCCACATGCTTGACCGTGTCGACCCGGAAGTAATCGATTGTATCCCCACGATCGGTTCTCGCCCGCTCCAACCAACCTGCCTGCCAGTTGATAATGGTATCCCTGACATGCGGAAGCTCCGTCATGAAGTCCGGCAGACCTGCAAGCTCGCCGCGAACCGGGTTCGCATCGGCGCTGACGCCGTCGCTTCTCAGCATGCCCTCAAATCGCTGCTTATCCTCTGCCGTAATGCCTGGACTGCGATCATCCGGCTTTAACCCATAGCCAGTATGATTAAGCACGACATCCACCATAATTTTGATGCCGCGATCATGCGCTTTCTCAATCAGCTCCTTGAACGTATCCAAGTCCCCTAAATGCTTATCGATTTTCTCAAAGTTCTTACCCCAATAGCCGTGGTAAGCATATTGCTTGCCGTTGAAGCTCGCCCCTTGATTGAAATCGATATTTTCGACGATCGGCGTAATCCAAAGCGTATTGATGCCAAGATGTTCAATATAGTCAAGCTTGTCGATCAGACCGCGGAAATCACCGCCATGATAAGCTTCCAAATGGTGCTTGTCATAGCCTTGCTCGGCTGTCCCATTGTTGCTAGGGTCGCCGTCATAGAACCGATCCATCAGCACGAAATAAATCCGGGCTTCATCCCAATCAAATCCGAGCTTGCCCGTGGATGCCGGCTTCGCGATAACTTCCACTTGTGCGGATGACTTATGCCGATTTCCGTACTCGTCAATTAGCGTAATCGGGCTCTCCTTCATACCCGGTTCGATATCATCCCGAACCGTAAAGGAGTGCGCAAGCAGTTCCGTATCCACGTTGGTCGCCGCGCTGCCGCCCAGAGTCGATAAGTCTGCAATGATTTCGCGAATACCAATCATGTCTTTGGATTCATATTGAATGTTCAGCACACGATGCAGTCCTGCATAAATAGGGCCGCCCTCGATGGTCGCCTGAATTGCTAACTCTGGTTTTTTATAGTTGACGACGGAGCGTCCGTTCACCGTGTTCTTCGGATCGGTAAGTTCCGTCGTGCTGCCGTCCTTAGTTACAACAAATTTGTATTCATACTCCCCAGTAACCGCATCCTTCAGCGTGTATACATAGCGCTCATTGTCGGTATCATACATCATCGGATAAGCGGTGCCGTTGACGACAATTTCAACCTTTGAAATTCGGTCCAGCTCTCCGCTCTCGAATAACGCATCGTCCCGGTAATAGAACATAATGTTCCCGTTGTCGAGAACTGGTCCCGTCACGGCAGGCAGCGTTCTCAACGCCGATTGTCCGCTATAAACGTACACCTTGGTCAGCGTATCATTCAGATTCGTGCGTATGAATCGGTCGGAATCGGTGTCCTTTTCCTCCCAATCGCCCTTCTTAATAATAAATCCGATGCTTTCCGTCTCCGGCCCGACTTCAATCATCGCCGTTGCCATGCCGTTCTCGTACCGTTGGAACTCATGTCCATCGTCCTGTACGCCTGTCTGCCATACCCATAACCCCCACTTATCATAGTTAGCGTCTGGACGAACGTAATTAATTTGTTGTACGTAACGCTTCAAGAGCGGCTTGACTGCAACCTTCTGCGAGGCTTGAGCAGAGCCGGCTTGAGCCGTAATCGTGGCGGTTCCTTCTTGAACGCCGGATACCTTCCCGGCGCGATCAACCCGTGCCACTGTCGGATCAGAGGAGCTCCACCGCACGCTCGCGCCAGACATCGTCTGTCCGAACTGATCCTTCACTACAGCCGTAAAAGGCGCCGTACGCCCTATATAAAGTTGGTCTGTACCGTAAATAGTCAGCGTGGTCGGCTCCAGCTTGGCAACCGTTACCTTGACTTTGGCTTGAAGCTGTCCGGAGGCTGCTGTCAGGACGGCTGTTCCTTCCTTCATCGCGGTAACTTTACCCGCTCCGCTAACTGTGGCTACTGCTGCATCGGAGGTAGTCCACGTCACCTTCTCCGTCAACATCGGACGATTGTTCTGATCCTTAACAACCGCCGTCAACTGCTTGGAAGCGCCTGGCTCCAAACCGATCTCCTTCGGTTCTGACTCCAGCTTCGCGGGCACCTGCATATAGTCGTCAGCTTGATCGTACAGCACCATCATCGACAATCCGGCAACCTTCACCTTGCCGCCTTGTACCGTTCGAATCGTCTGCACGCCCGCAGCTGTATGGTCGACGACCACGTTCCATGTCTCACTGGATGGAAGTGCGACATCTTGCTCCACAGCGGCGCCATTGTAAATAACGGCAATATTACGCCACTTGTCGCCATTCGCGTAGTTTTTCAGCTTAAAGGCGACAATCTGTCCGTCTTGACGGTACACCTCCAGATTGGAGGCTACCGCTTCCTTCGTCGTCATCCGGAAGGCCGGATGTGATGTGCGGAGCTCAATCAGCCCCTTCAAGTAATCAAATACCGGCTTATATTCATCCTTCTGCTTCCAGATAATCTGGTTAATCGCATCCGGACTCTGATAGCTGTTATGATCGCCGAATTTGCTGCGCAGCAGTTCGTCGCCCGCATGCAGGAACGGAATCCCTTGCGCAGTCAGCACGATGCCGTTAGCTAGCAATGAGCGCTTTACGGTCTCATTGTCGAGCACATTGCGCTCCGTCAACGTTGCAAATGGATTCGTCTTAATGTCCGCATCCTTGCCTTGCGTCTTCAGCACCTTATCCCACAGATTCAAGTTGTCATGCGCCGTGACGTAGTTAATCGTCTCCGTCGGTGCCGCAGTGAAGTCTGTCGTCGCTCCCAGTACTCCCTTCACAATGCCGGCTTCCTGACCGCTCGCTCCTGTAGCGAACCCTTTAGATGCGTCGTCGCTGCCGCCCTTGATCGCCCCTCTGAAATTATCGTTAAACACCGCAAAGCCTTCGTCGCGCTGTTTGCCTTTCTCTATCTGCAGCTCGGATGCAAGCGGCGTATTGCCGCCAGACCAAGGCTCGCCGTACACGATGATGCTCGGATCAATCGCCTTCAAATCACTGATAATGCCACGTGTCGTATTGAGATCGACAAGCTTCATCAAATCAAAGCGGAAGCCGTCCACATTGTACTGCTCCGCCCAATACTTGACGGAATCCCGCACATACTTGCTGACCATCGGCCGGTCGGTCGCCACTTCGTTGCCGACGCCTGATCCATTCGTCAACGCTCCTGCAGCATCTGTCCGGTAATAATATCCTGGCACGATCTTGTCGAATACGGACAAGTCCGATTCCATACCGGTTACGAACGTGTGGTTGTATACGACGTCCAGAACGACACGAATGCCTTGATCGTGGAGCGCCTGCACCATGGCCTTGAATTCACGAATTCGCTTCGCCGGGTCCTCCTGTATTGAAGCGGTCGCATAGGAACCTTCCGGCACGTTATAGTTCACTGGGTCATAACCCCAGTTGAATTTACGTTCAGCCGATGCCGGTTCATCCACCTTCTGCTCATTGACGGAGCCGAAGTCATAAGTAGGCAACAAATGCACATGCGTAACCCCAAGCTCCTTCAAATGGTCGATGCCCGTCTTCATATCCGGCTTCCCTGTGAGTGTCGTTCCGGTCTCCGTAAAGGCCGTAAACTTGCCACGGTTAGGGGCAGACACTCCCGAATCGGAGCTGATGGAGAAGTCGCGCATATGCAGCTCATAGATGACGGCATCCGTCGGCTGGAGGAACGGCGGCTTCACATCCGCAGCCCAATTGGACGGATTGGTTGCTGCCAGATCGACGACCGCCGACTTCCCGCTATTTACGGAAGAAGACCGCGCATAAGGATCAAGCGCATACGTCATCGTCCCGTCCGGGAACTGCAGCTTATACATGTAATACGTTCCGTTCAGGTTGCCGCTGGCCGCAGCCGACCATACGCCCGTATCCGCATCGCGCTCCATCGGCAGTTCCCGGCTCGGCGTTTCCTTCGCCAACTCAGCGCTATCGTACAAAGCAAGCGTTGCCTTGGCAACTGTCGGCGCCCACACTTTGAACGTGCTGGCCTCCGGGCTCAATGTAACGCCCAACTCGTCACCCATATAAACATAGCTGTCCAGAATGCCGCGCATCGTAAGCGGACGGTCGCGATAAATACCCTGCGGATTTCCTTCGTATCGAACGACATATGGATTCGCTACATCGTCAATCGGATCGGTCAGACGAATGACAACCGATTTATCATCTTCCCCCTTTTCAGACTTGCCGTTTAATTTCACTGCGCCATTATATACGGCAAATGCCTTGTAATCGAGATCGCGGACGACATCATTCAATGTCAAAAGTATCTCATTGTCCTGATCGGCAATTGCCGCACGCATCGATGGCTGCGACTTCGTCTTAAATGCAAACGAATACGCCTGATTGGCCGTTTTGGTCCCGAGCCCCGTCAGCACGTCAGCGGGAACCGTTACCGTGTACTCCGCTTCGTAAGCCAACGGTTGATTCGGAACAATTATCAACTGCTGATCGCTGCTCGTGGCGGCAGCTTCAATTGCCGTCGCCTTATTATCCATCAACGTTATCCCTGCTCCGGTAACCTCAATCGGCTCGGAATAGGTCATGACGATGGGCTGATCCACGTCAGCCTGCATATGATGTTCGGCCGGCTCTGTACTGATGAGCTCCAGCCTATCGCTCATGCGCGCCACAACATACGCGCCTCCGTATTCGCTCTGCACGTTAGGGGCCGCCGCTTCATTCCAGCTAGCTGCGCGCGCATTGCCGGCAGCTTCGGGAATCACATTGAACGCCCCATGCTCGGCATCTTGGTTGCCGCTCAACACGACGAGCGGACGCAGACGATCCCCGTTCTTCAGCTTCAAATGATGAAGCGGTATCGCTGCCTCGAAGCCGGATTTGCCATTAGCGGCGAATTCCGCACCTTTCTGTTCCGTCCAGCTGGACAGGATAGGCGTCTTCATATTCATGGAATCGTACAGCGCCGCTCCGTTAATTCCGTTATCATGCTGCACACGCATCATAATATGGTACTGCGGCTTCTGAGCCGTGCCGCTAAAGTTATACGGGGACCCCCACGGATTGTCGGACACACCCGAATCTGCCTCATTCACATTTAAAGCAATATCGATAAATTGTCCCTTTTCTCCCCAGTTCGGTACTTCAGCATCTACCCAGACATACAGCTTCTTACCGTCATTTGTCAGCTTCACTCCGCCCAGTTTGCTTGGTTTACCGTATGTGCTATCGGTAACAGAAAAGCCCAAGTCAGGCACCTCGCCCCACGATGCATCCTTCTCCCCGTCAATTGACGGAGAATAGGAGACAGTGTAAGCTTGGCTGTAGCTCGATTGACGGCTTGGGTTCTCCTTCATATTCCAATCGTCCGCGATAGCGTTGTCTGGCATTTCGGGAATGACATCAAACGCGCCATGCTCATCGGCTCTATCCCCGCTTAGTACGACAATGGTTCGCAACTCGTCTCCCTTTTTCAGGAGGAGCTGCTGCAGCGGTATAGCCCCCATCAATAGGCTTGAATTAGCTGCAACTTCAAAGTAGGCCCCCTTCAGATCACCCATGCTCAGCAGCGGCTTCTTGGAACCGCTTTCATACAAGTCCGTTTCACCCCCAGGCTTGGCTTCCATCACGATGTGATACTTTGGCTTCGCCGCCGTTCCAACATAATTAAACTGCCGATTCAACGGATTGTCTAAGATGCCGGAATCGGCACCGTTTACTTGCAAAGCAATGTCTATGTATTGCCATGGCTCGGCCTTGACCGCATCGACCCTGAAATACAGATAGCTGCCGTCATTCGTCAGCTTCACCTGATCCAGCTTGAATCCCTGCCATCCGGCCGTCGGCGAAGTCCCGAGCGACTTCACCATGCTCCAATCAATGGTCTTGAGCGCGGCTTCCGCTGTTTGGCTGGCTTCAGCCTGCCTTAGAGCTTCAAATTGATTTTTTACTAGAGTTTGACTCTGATCTTGCCGATCCTGAAATGGTTGATCACGTTGATCAAGCAGTGGCGATAGAGCATAAACTTCACCTCCAAACGTCCCCTGCAGCATGCCTACCAGCATTACACCGGCAAGCATACGGGAAATTGCAGCTTTCCATGTCCTCCTCATGCCTTAACCCCTCTCCTCAATTTGTGCAAACGTTTGCATTAAATAGAGAAAAAACGGAACTAAAATCAGTTGATTTCTTTCCGTTATGGGATAAATCCCTTAGATGACTAACTGAAAACGCTTGCATCGTAATCATAAATGCTCCCCTGTTCTCTGTCAACAGCAATTTGGTTACCCTGAACGCTATCTTCCTCTCCCATCTATCTCACTGCTTCATCTGCTCTCTCACGCGGCAGTATGGACTTCGGCTTGTTGGGCAGTCTCAAAAAACAACCTTATTCCAATCGAACATTGGAACAAGGTTGCGATATCAGCTTGTTTACTTTAATTCATCAGGGATGACCCAATAGTTATCTTTATTATGCTCGCTCATATATTTTTTAAATTCATCGGATTTATAGGCAGCCACAATATCTTTCGCCCATTGACTCGTTTCGTTTCCTTTATTAACGACCACGTTCAGCTCCAGATCGGCAACGACATCTTCAGCCAGCAAGGATTTGGAGGCATCAATGCTCGCAGCATACACGATACTTCCAGGCAAGACGGCAAAATCAATATCATCCATCGCCCGCGGGATCTGCGAAGAGTCCATCATCGTAATATCGAGATTTTGTTTATTTTCGATAATATCGTTTTTCGTCGCAAGCGTCGGATCGATGCCTTCTTTCAATTTGATCCAACCTGCCTTCTGCAACAATGCAAAGGCGCGCGCCGCATTAGAAGGATCCTGCGGAATCGCAACCTTAGCTCCCGATTTAACGTCTTGTATCGATGTGAACTTGTTAGAGAAAATGCCTGCCGGCACAGTTGGAATATGGACAATCGGAACGAGCTGCGCGTCTTTTTCCTTGTTGAACGCATTCACGTAGGCAGTATGCTGAGACACATTAAAATCGATCGCATTTTCGGTTATGGCAACTTCCGCTTGCAACATATTCGAGAAATTTACCCCTTTAATCGTATAACCTTGTTTCTCGAGAATAGGTTTGACTGCGGTATCGAATAATTCATTGTAAGGACCAGCCGAGACAGCGACCCGCAACGTTTTCTTATCACTCGCTTGTTCGTTGGAATTCCCGCAAGCCGCAAGCATGAACACGCTGACCGCAAGTAAACCCATCAGCAGCAGCTTACCTCTTTTTTTCATATTTTATCTCTCCCCATTTGACTCCACTTATCTATTTCATTCTAGTGTTTTGCACGAAATTATTGCCTTCTTATTTTACGAGCCAGCACATTGCCCAATGTTTGAATGCCCTGCACCAAAATAATGAGAATAATGACCGTAATCACAATGACCACCGTATTAAACCGTTCATAACCATAACTGATGGCAAGATCGCCAATTCCGCCGCCACCGACTGTGCCCGCCATAGCGGTTGCGCCGATTAAGCCGATGGTCGCAGTCGTTAGTGATAAGATTAAGGAGCTCAAAGCTTCAGGCAAAATAAAATGCCAAATGATCTGCAGCGGTGTCGCTCCCATCGCTTCTGCCGCTTCGACGATGCCTTGGTCCACTTCCAACACTGAATTTTCAACAAGTCTGGCTATATAAGGAGCTATATATACGATTAAAGGCACAATCGCGGCATTAGTTCCAATCGATGATCCGACAATAAATTTCGTGAAAGGCACAATCGCTACCAGCAATATAATAAATGGCAACGAGCGTACAATATTAATTATGTTGTTTAAAACGGAAAAAATGGCGCTATTTTTTAAAATTCCGCCTTTGCGCGTAAGAACTAGCAGCAGCCCTAGCGGAATCCCGATAAGCGCACCGACAAGCAACGAAATACTTACCATTTGCAACGTCTCTTGTATGGCCTGAATGACTTGTTCACTTGTTATCGCATTATTCATGTTTCATCACTTCTTCTACCGTAATATGCTGCTTCGTCATAAAATGATAGGCTTGTTCAACCTGTGTCTCTGCTCCGCGCAGTTCAATAATGAAGTTGTTGAGCGTCGTGCCTTGCATCTCTGTGGCGGTAGCGAATAATATATCGACTTGCACATCAAATTTTTTGGCAATATCGAATAATAATGACTTTTGAGCGCTATTCCCAATAAATTTGAGTTTGAAAAAGCGGCTATTCCCCTGTGCGTTGCGGATACTGTCCAAAATAATTGGCGGCACCTCATCATGAATAACGGTGCTGACAAAATTTTTCGTTGTCATTGCCTGTGGGTTGCCAAACACATCCAGCACATTTCCTTGTTCAATAATTTCTCCATTTTCCATCACAGCCACACGATTGCAGATGTTTTTAATGACATGCATTTCATGAGTAATGATTAAAATGGTAATGTTATATTGCCGATTAATTCGTTCCAGCAGTTGCAGGATGGATGCCGTTGTTTGCGGATCGAGTGCTGATGTAGCTTCGTCACATAACAGAACCGACGGGTTGGTCGCTAAGGCGCGAGCAATGCCCACACGCTGTTTTTGCCCCCCTGAGAGCTCGCTTGGGTAACTGTCAGCCTTATCTTCCAGTCCAACAAATGTTAGCAACTCATGTACCCTCTGCGCAATTTGATTTTTGTCCGTACCGTTTAATATAAGAGGAATGGCAACATTTTTGAAAACCGTCTTTGAATCTAACAGATTAAAATTTTGAAATATCATGCCAATTCGTTTTCTTGCTTCACGCAACTGCTTGCTTGTTAAGCTGCCCAACTCTTTATTATCAACGATTACATGCCCGGAAGAGGGTCTTTCCAAAAAGTTAATCGTGCGAATAAGCGTGCTCTTGCCCGCTCCGCTAAATCCGATGACACCGAAAATGTCCCCTTGTTCAACTTTAAGATTGATCCCTGTCAGAGCTGCTACACTTTTTTCTTTGCCTGCGTACACTTTGTGCACATTTTGTAATTCAATCATTGTACCTACCTCATTTAAGTAAATAATGAGCTGCCAGAGCTAAAAATACGTTGCCTGCGACGAGCAAGGCCTGCTCATCGATATCAAAACGCGGGTGATGATGCGGATAAGCCGTATCCTGACTCTCATTTCTGGAGCCTACGTTAAAAAACGCCCCCGGCTTGTGTTGCAGATAGTAAGCGAAATCCTCAGCCCCCATCGATGGTTGTTGATCATAGAAAACATCGTTGCCCAACAAGTCTGCAATGAGACCGCGGAGCTGTTCTGTCTCCGTGTGCGGATTGACGAGCGCGGGATAACCATACGTATACGCAACGTCGTGGCCTGCGTCGTTTGCTTCACTGATGCCTTTCGTTATCGAGCGGATATCGGTTTCGATTTGCTCGCGCACGGCTTGATCGAATGTGCGCACCGTTCCCTCAATTCGCGCTTTATCGGCAATGACATTAAAAGCAGTTCCGGCTTGAAATACACCGACTGTCACGACGGCAGAGTGAAGTGGGTTCACGCGGCGGGCCACAATGAGCTGCAAGGCATGAACGAGCTGACTGCCGATGACAAGAGCGTCAACGGTCTGATGAGGCTTAGCACCGTGCCCGCCCTTCCCCTGAATCGTAATGGCAAACGCATCGGCCGCTGCCATGAAGGCTCCTTCCCGCAATCCAATCTGTCCGAGTGGGATCTCGCTGGACAAGTGAGCACCGTATATATAGTCTACTCCGTCTAGAGCGCCGTCTTCGATCATCAATTTAGCGCCGCCAGGCGGCTTCTCTTCGGCATGCTGAAAAATAAATACGAGTGTTCCTTGAAGTTGCTCGCGATAGCCGCTCAGAACTTTGGCCACACCAAGCAGCGTGGACGTATGCCCATCGTGTCCGCAAGCGTGCATAACTCCATCGACGGTCGATTTATAAGGAACATCGTTCTCCTCGTGAATCGGAAGCGCATCGAAATCGGCACGGAATGCAATCGTCGGTCCAGCTTGCTTACCGCGCAAATATCCAATAACGCCTCCGCCTCCTACGCCCACTTTCACTTCTATTCCGAAACTTGTGAGCTGCTCGGCAATAAACTTTGCCGTGTTCGTTTCTTGAAATGAAAGCTCAGGATGCTGATGCAAATGTCTGCGCCAAGAAACGATCTGATCATATTGCTCTGCTAACTCGTTAATCAGTTGACCTCTCATCTCTATCACTATCCTTAGAAAATAATTAAATCAATAAATTCCTATAGACTTAGTATGATTTAATTTATCACTAGTTACGCAAATAGTCAATTTGTATTTGTTAACACAAAAAAAGCACCGCTCGGCTCATACCGTGGCGATGCTCCCTTTCCCAACTATCACTCATAAACGATTCACACTCCACATATGACAGTGGCTGTTCAATCGGTCCTCTATGGGCCCTCACTAAGCACGAACCATGCAGTCAGCTTACCCCATACCCTATGTCGTCAATCTTGTCCAAATGTCCACATACCGGCGCGTCGTCTCCTCAACGACGTGCTGCGGCAGCGAATCAGGCTTGCTGTTCTGATCCCAGTCCGAATTCGCCAAATAGGTGCGCACAGGCTCCTTATCCATGCTGTCGATTTCAATGTCGAGCGCATAATTTTCCTTCGCCCAAAAACGGGAGCAATCCGGCGTGAACATTTCGTCGATTAAGATGAGCTCTCCGTCGACGAGGCCGAACTCGAATTTACAATCCGCCAGAATGATGCCCCGCTCCTCGCAGTAGCTGCGGGCATGCTCGTATAGCATGACGCTTTTGTCGCGCAGCTTGTCCGCCAGCTCCGCCCCGACCAGTTCCTGCATGCGCGCGAATGAAATGTCTTCGTCATGGCCGACGTCGTTCTTCGCCGCAGGCGTGAACAGCGGCGCAGGAAAGCGCTCGTTCTTCCGCAGCCCGGCAGGCAGATCGATACCGTTCACGGCCTGTGTCTGCTTATATTGGCGCCAGCCGCCGCCGGTAATATAGCCGCGCACGACGCACTCAATATCGATGCGCTCCGCCTTCTTCGTCACCATGATGCGGTCGCGCAGCAGCTCTTTGTCCGTGACAACGTCACCAAGACGATCCACATCGGTATGCACGACGTGATTGCCGATGAGGGGCTTCGTCTCCTCGAACCAGAACGCGCTCAAGCGATTCAGCACGCTTCCTTTTTCAGGAACGGCCGGGTCCAGCACATAATCGAACGCCGAAATACGGTCCGTCACCACGATGAGAAAATGTTCCCCCAAGTCATACAGCTCGCGCACCTTCCCCTTATACACAAGCGGAGCTTTCACCAAATCTACTGCAGATGATATCGCTACGGTTGACACGTTAACAGCCTCCCCCAAGCATGATGCGAATCAAAGCGGAATTACGCTTCAGCCTATTGCACGGCTAGCGGCCAAATGACTGGCCGACATAGCGAACTAGAGCGCATGACGCGCTCTATGGAGAAATTGCCGCACATAGGCGGCAACTCCAGTCTGGTTCACATTCTATTCAATCAATCCCACTTGCTTGAAAATCGTATCCACGTGCTTCAGATGCCACGTTGGGTTAAAAGCATCGGCAATCTCTTCCGCGCTCAGCGCGGACGTAATCTCCGGCGTGCTCTCAATAATGTCGCGGAAGCTGCGCTGCTCTTCCCATGCCTGCATCGCACGCGGCTGTACCGTGTCGTACGCTTGCTCGCGGCTCCAGCCATGATCGATAAGCTTCGTCATAACGCGGCCAGAGAATGGCACGCCGAATGTACGCTGCATGTTGCGCTTCATGTTCTCTGGGAACACCGTCAAATTTTTCACGATGTTCATGAAACGGTTCAGCATATAGTTCATCAGCATCGTCGCATCCGGCAAGATGATACGCTCAACCGAGCTGTGTGAAATATCGCGCTCATGCCATAACGGCACGTTTTCGTATGCGGAGAGCATATAACCGCGCATCACGCGGGACAAGCCGGAAATGTTCTCGCTGCCGATTGGATTGCGTTTATGCGGCATCGCGGAAGAACCCTTCTGTCCTTTCGCGAACGCTTCCTCCACTTCGCGGAACTCACTCTTCTGCAGGGCGCGAACTTCAGTCGCGAACTTATCGAGCGAAGTCGCGATCAGCGCCAGCGTCGCCATATACTCGGCATGGCGGTCGCGCTGCAGTGTCTGCGTGGAGATTGGCGCCGGCTTCGTGCCGAGCTTCTCACAGACGAATTTCTCTACTGACGGGTCGATGTTCGCATAAGTGCCGACCGCCCCGGAAATTTTGCCGTACTGGACGCCGTCCGCCGCTTGGCGGAACCGTTCCAGGTTGCGCTGCATTTCCGCATACCAGAGCGCCATCTTGAGGCCGAACGTCGTCGGCTCCGCATGCACGCCATGGGTGCGTCCCATCATTGGCGTATCTTTGTATTCAAGCGCTTTGTTCTTCAGAATTTCAATGAAACGGATCAGGTCCTGCTCAATAATCTCATTCGCTTGCTTCATCAAGTATCCCAAAGCGGTATCTACCACATCGGTAGACGTTAAGCCATAGTGCACCCATTTCCGTTCCGGCCCGAGTGTCTCCGAGACCGCACGCGTGAAGGCGATGACATCATGGCGGGTTTCCGCCTCAATTTCAATAATCCGATCGATGTCGAAGCTTGCCTTCGCACGCAGCTCCACTGTATCTTCCTTCGGAATGACACCGAGTTCTGCCCATGCTTCGCAAGCGCATAGTTCGACTTCAAGCCAGGCTTTAAATTTGTTCTCTTCCGTCCAAATGGCCCGCATCTCCGGGCGTGAGTACCGTTCAATCATCGTTTACGTTCCTCCACATGTTCGTTTCTTTCATCCATTCAAGCGCAGCGTCGATGGTAGGCGCCAAAATGTTAATATGCCCCATTTTACGCTTCAGCTTCGCTTCCGACTTCCCGTACCAATGCAGCTTCGGCGTAACACCGCAGCGCTTCGCGGCCAGATCTTCGGCACGGAACCATTGTACCATGTCCGCAGCATGATCGCCGAGCAGATTCGCCATGACGACCGGCGATTGCAGCGTAGTATCCCCAAGCGGCAGGTTGCATATCGCTCGCAGGTGCTGCTCGAATTGGGATGTTCGGCACGCATCCATCGTATAATGCCCCGAGTTATGCGGGCGCGGAGCCAACTCATTAACGATAAGGCTGCCATCTGCGGTATGGAACATTTCGACGGCGATAAGGCCGACGACATCAAGTGCTTCGGCGATGTGCCGGGCCAATCGTTCCGCCTCCGCCTGCACGGCTCCAGGAATGCGCGCTGGTACGATCGATAGATGCAAGATGTGATGACGGTGGACATTTTCGGCCACCGGGAAGGTAGCAATTTCACCTCGCGGACTGCGAGCAGCTATGACGGATAGTTCATGAACGAACGGAACGAACGCTTCCAGTATGAGCTCGGGCGTTAGCGCAGCGAGGGCGTTGTACGCATCCTCGGCCTCATCCTCATGGCGGAGAATGCGTTGGCCTTTGCCGTCGTAGCCGCCGGTGGCGGTCTTCAGCACGCCGGCTCCCCCGAAGGCCGCCAAGTGCTGACGCACTTCGGCGGCAGACGCTACGGCCGCGTATGGCGCGACCGGCACGCAGGCGGCGCTGAGCGCTTCCTTCTCGCGCAGGCGATGCTGCGTCAGGCGCAGCAGGCGGCTTCCTTGCGGCACGTACGCTGCGCGCTCCAGCCGCTCGACCGCTTCGGCGGACACGTTCTCGAACTCATACGTGATGACGTCGGAACGTGCCGCCAGGCGGTGCGCCGCTTCTTCGTCGCCGTAGTCGGCCGCGATGATCGCGGCTACGTCCCGGCAAGGCGCATCCGGCGCCGGCTCGAGCGCGACGAAGCGGTAGCCCATGCGCACGCCGTCAAGCGCCAGCATGCGGCCCAGCTGGCCGCCGCCGAGCACGCCGACGGTCGCGCCGGGTGCAAGCACCGGCGCATCGGCGCGCGAGCTTCGCTCTTCCGGCAGCGTGCAGCTGTCCACAGGCGCCCTCATTCGAGGGCCCCCGTGGCCTGCACCTGCTGCCGCACCGCTTCCCTGCGCGCCTCCAAGCGGGCGCGCACAGCCTCATCGTGCATGCCAAGCATCTGCACGGCCAACAGCCCGGCGTTCGTCGCTCCCGCCGGTCCAATCGCTACGGTCGCTACCGGCACGCCGGCTGGCATCTGCACGATGGACAGCAACGAGTCCATCCCGCTTAAATGGGACGACTTCACCGGTACGCCTATGACCGGCAGTACCGTCTTCGCCGCCACCATGCCGGGCAGATGCGCCGCGCCGCCAGCTCCCGCGATAATGACGCGCAATCCGCGCTCGACCGCCGACTCCGCATAGCGGAACATCTCATCCGGCGTCCGATGCGCCGAGACGACGCGGCTCTCGAACGGAATGCCCAGCTCCGCAAGCACTTGACACGCCAGCTTCATCGTCTCCCAATCGGAAGTGCTGCCCATAATGACGCCCACTAACGGCAGGCGTTCTTGTTCCTTGTTCGTCACATTCTCCATGTAATCCACCCGCTTTCGACAAGTTCCATGCTTTCCCTATCCAAATAAATAAAAAAATTCAGTGGAAGCAGATGTCTCCCCTGAACGTTTATCGGTTGGTCAATATGAGAAATGAGCAAACAACGGCCGGCAGACTATCTATAATGAGCATGTCCGCACCTCCTGCTCTTCCATGAAGACAGAAGACGCCAACTTAAATAACCGCCGTATGTTCGTCATTCTCGTAGTCCAAAAATTTACGGTCTTTGGGTAGAAACTTCCGGCCATATTCCCAGAATTATACGAGAATCAATTATTCGATTGTCAAGGCAAATCAACATTCGCCAATTATGAGTGCAACTTAAGTTTAACAAGGCGTCACTGAGGATGTCAACCATTAAAAGCGAATGATATTGTCATTTGCATTTTCAATGTTCGGTTTTGAGTGCTGCTTGCTAATCAAGACGCCAAAAAACCGGCAACGATGCGATTTACGCCCATTGCCGGTCTGTAGAGAGATGCATTATTTCATGACGAGAACTGGTACTTTCGCATGCTGCACCACATGGTGGCTGACGCTGCCCAGCACGAATTCCTTCAACCCGCTCAAGCCGCGACTGCCGATGATGATCAGGTCGCACTTGTGCTCTTCCGCTTCAGCTACAATCGATGGTCCAGCAGGACCCTGCAGCAACGTGACTGCCGCACGGTCGCCAAGCAGCGATACCTTTTGCTCCGCTTCCTGCTGAATGCGTTCCGCATATTCGTACAGCTCTTCATTCGTCTCGGCCGAGGCCGTCGCATACGCCGTACCTACGAAATATTGCGGGAATTGAAACACATGCACCACGCGCAATTGCGTCGTTCCGTTATTTTCTGCAATGCTAATGGCGTGGTCTAACGCCTTGCGGGAAGGTTCTGAGCTGTCATAAGCTACTAAAATGCGTTGGAATACCATACCTATCACCACTCTCTCTATTTTTCACCGCTATATAACCAGCATACCACAACATATTACTCTTGACCTATTTTTAACCAAAACGAATCAATATGAAACCAAACACAAAAATGTTAACGAGTAAAATAAACGGGATGCCGGCAGTAAACGTAGCGTGCTGCGTCTTATGGCGTTTGTTGTACATCGCCGTGAGCACACCCAGTGCTCCACCGAGCCATGCCGTCAAGAACAGCTTTCGCTCAGGGATGCGGTAACGCTGCCTTACCGCGCGTTTCTTATCGATTACCATCAACTGATAGCCAACAATATTGACGACTAGCAAATAAATAAATACGACAAACGTCCATTCCTTCATCCGGCAGACATTCCCCCTCTCCTGTCTTCATTATACTACGATGCACCCATATCCATAAATAATAACTCGCTTAGGTTACGTGCTCCAATACCCTGCGCTAGTTCCTTAGTAACACTCTCCCTCTTATTCAGGACATCCGTATAGCTGCGCTCAATTGCGTTACTTCATACTCTTCTCAGTTATCATTGAGTTAATGGGGAGCGAGTCTATGTAACTCAGGTTCTTTGTTCAGGTTTGTTGCCCATGGTCCTGCCTTAAGTTCCTTATCACCACTCTCCCACTTGTTCAGAATACAAGCATTCAAACATTCAGCCCTACTATTTTCATCTCAATCGTCACTGAGTTAAGGGGAGAATGAAGCTAAGCATCATCAGACGATATGTATCCTTCATGAGAAAAGAAAAACACACGAACCAGGTCATTGCCCGAATCGTGTGCCATTTGCTATTTCTTATTTGAACCTACGTTAATTTCCGTATTCAACGCCTGTTGCCGCTCCGCTTCTGTAATCATGCCCAGATCGGTCATTCGCTTTAGGACGACTCGCTGGCGCTTGACGGCAAGGTCCATATTTTTAGCCGGGGAATAACGTTCCGGGGCCTTCAGCAACCCGACCAGCATTGCCGCTTCCTCCACATTAATCGTCGGCAGCTCACCGTTCATAACCGTCGTTTTGCCGAAATAGTAACGTGCTGCATCTTCTATACCGTAACGACCGTGGCCGAAATACACTTTGTTGAAGTACATTTCTAGAATGTCCTGCTTGCTGTAGTTCCATTCCAAGTTCGCCGCGATTGCTATTTCCTTCAGCTTGCGGGAATATGTCTTGTCATGCGTCAAAAACAGGTTCCGTGCAAGCTGCATCGTAATGGTGCTCCCGCCCTGGGCCTTTTTCTGCTTCGTCGCATTAATCCATACTGAACGTGCCAATCCGATTGGGTCGATGCCTGGATGAAGACGATATCGATGGTCTTCAATTGCTAACAGCGCATTCGATACATAGACTGGCATCTCCTCGATATGTACCCGATGCTGTCCTTGTATCGTCACCGCATCCCGTTCAATTTCCTGACGGAACGCAGCCAGCTTCTCTTGGTCCATCCATGCCGGAGCGATAGCGGCCATCCCTGCCCAGATTAATACCGGAACAATAAGCGCAATTAACAAGCTATAAATAACCCAACGCTTCCACCGAATAGAGCGTGGTTGACAGGCGGTGCTTTCCATTGAGTCAGGTCGCAGTTCTGTGATGGCACATTCCTGTTCTGGGTCCTGTTTCATCTCGCAGCACACATGTGCAACCTTCGTGTGTAACGGAATCAGAACCGATGCGTTAATCGTATACTCTCGTTTAATGCTTCTCATCAGACTCGACCTCCTTTCTATACTACCATTGTATGAAAAAGAAAGAGTCCGTCCCATCGAATTAACTTTCGCTTGCCTTACAATGCTGAAAGATAGTGCCATTGGTATCCAACGTCAACTTATTAACATGTGGATATGACGATACTTATAACCTTATAACTAATTCATTCGTCACCCTTTGTGCATACATTACTTAAAAAGGGAGCGATAGTCGCACTTACCCACGGGTTATGAACATTTATAGAGGAAAGTGTGAATTAAAACAATATAATAAAGCACTTCTGGATCTAGTTTGCTGAGTTATCAACTT
This sequence comes from Paenibacillus sp. MER TA 81-3, assembly GCF_023713585.1. Lineage (NCBI taxonomy): Bacteria > Bacillati > Bacillota > Bacilli > Caryophanales > Paenibacillaceae > Paenibacillus > Paenibacillus sp. MER TA 81-3. The sequence goes on along the minus strand of NZ_JAMAWB010000025.1, from coordinate 237 downwards.
GTGGATTATTTCCAAAGAATGATTTCATAAATTATAGTTACTCACAATTCCACAAATTATGGGGATAAGTTGTGGACAAGACAAAAAACCACTAACATAATGTCAGTGGTTTGTCTGCTTGGCAACGTCCTACTCTCCCGGGACCCTGCGGTCCAAGTACCATCGGCGCTGGAGGGCTTAACGGTCGTGTTCGGGATGGGTACGCGTGGAACCCCTCCGCTATCGCCACCAAACAGG
>NZ_JAMAWB010000024.1:0-94945 GCF_023713585.1 Paenibacillus sp. MER TA 81-3 | reverse complement strand
CCGCCGACTTCCTTCAGATTCCACCTCGCGGTAGACACCCTTGTCTTAAGCTAATGACTACTACTGCCTTCGTCACTCGGGACTTGCACCCTGTAGATAACGCCCATGCTGGGCGACACCAACAAAAGAGCGGCCATGGAATGCCGCTCTTCTTCAGTACGTTTTCAATGATGGCTCTGTATCCATATGCTGCTGCATTCGCAATTCGTCCGTGTCCGTGTACATATCTGCGTCCAGGTCCTTGAACTGGGTATGGTACAGCGCAGCGTACAAACCATCTTGCTGCAGCAGTTGCTCGTGGCGTCCCCGCTCCACGATGCGGCCCTCTTCAAGCACGAGAATCTGCTCGGCCGCCAGAATGGTCGACAAGCGGTGCGCAATGACGACCGTCGTTCGTCCATGCATCAATTCCGCCAACGCGACTTGCACATACGCTTCGGACTCTGAATCGAGATGTGAGGTTGCTTCGTCCAGAATTAAGACTCGCGGATTTTTCAGAACGGCACGCGCAATCGACAGACGTTGACGCTCTCCGCCGGATAACCGATGGCCTCGTTCCCCTACGATCGTGTCGTAGCCCTGCGGCAAGCTCATAATCATGTCATGAATATATGCTTTGCGGCAAGCTTCCTCCAATTCTTCCTGCGATGCCCCCTCCTTCGCGAAGCGCAGATTATCAGCCACGGAAGCATGGAACAGGAATGATTCCTGTGTTACATACGCCACTTGCGCCCTAAGCGATGCCATCGTTACTTCCCGTACGTCATGACCGTCGATGAGCACGGCCCCTTCCGTCACGTCATACAGGCGTCCGATCAGATTGATGAGCGTCGATTTTCCAGCCCCGCTCGGCCCGACCAGCGCCACCACTTCGCCAGGCGAAGCATGGAACGTGACATCATACAGCACTTCGCCGCCGTCTCCGTAGCTGAAGCTGACATGTTGGAATTGTATCTCTCCCTGCACCGCTGAAAGCTCTGCGGCCTTCGGCTGATCCGTCACATCCGGCTCCATATCCAAATAGTCGAATATGCGCTGAAATACCCCCAGCGCGGTCACCACTTCCACATGCAAATTCAGCAAGGTGCCGAACGGCTGGTACAGCCGGGATAAATAAGCCGCAAATGCAACAATCGCCCCAATCGTCATCGATCCGTTAATGACCTCGTAACCGCCATACATATAGATAACGGCCGTCCCGAGCGGACCTAGCGTCGACACGAACATGAAGAACCAGCGGCCGACTAAGTTAAGCCGAACTTCCAGGTTCTGAACCTGGCGATTTTGCTCCGCGAATCTTGCTTCCTGCGCTTTCTCGCGCCCGAAGATGCGTGTGAGCATCGCCCCCGATACGCCGAACACTTCGCCAAGCTGTGAGGACATATCGGCGCGCACCTTCTGCGTATTGACACGGAGCTGCTTGCGGTAACGCGATACTTTGCGTACGGGAATCATTGATAATGGCAATATAAATATCGCAATTAAGGCAAGCTTCCAATCGAGCGTGAACAAAATGCCGATCGTCGTCAATACGATGACGACTTGTGTAAGCGACGAAACCGCGACGTTCGTGACCACATTTTGAATGGCTGCGACGTCATCGGTGACGCGCTGGATCACTTCGCCTGAACGAGAGGCCGTAAAGAAGCCCACGGACTGCCGCTGAAGGTTGCGGAACAGTCCTTGCCGCAGATCCGCCATAATACTTTGCGTCACCTGCGTATTCAAGTGGCTTTGCAGCACCCCGAGCATGCCGCTTACAAGCGGCAATCCGACGAGCCACACTGCCAAAGTAAGCAATTGATGCGTATTTTTATCCGGTATCGCTTCATCAATAATCCGCTGCATCACAAGCGGTGGCAGCAGACCGATGACGGCGGCCGTTAGCGCTAACAGTATAATCAGTGCCAAGCGGGGCCAATAGCTCCGGAACAGCGCCCATATCCGCTTAAGTGATACGTCCTTCACCTCCGCTCGCTTCGGCGTTCCTTGCGGTTCATTGATTCGCATCCCGTTTCCATTCCATCCCCGACGCATAGGCAGTTCTCCTTTTCATTCTTGTTCCTAGCATTGTCATACGATTAGCAATATTTGATATTGATTGGACTGACTGCTTTGTCTATACTTAATAGATATATTGTAACAATGATGCCAGTCATCTTCATAGTGCAAAAAATCCTCATCCTATCCATGATGAGGTAGAGGTTGCGATTGTTATTAGTATCTTCGTCAAGGCGGGAAGCGCCGATGAAGCGAAGAGAAAGGAACAGTCGCCGAAGTTCACGCTGCCCGCTTCCAGGGCGTGGGTTGGGGCTGTCGCCGAAAGGCGCTGCACTGTCATGCGGAGATTACCCATCCTCGCATGATGCGCTATCTTTGGAAGGGTATGATGAGGGGACGGCCTAACGGCCTAACCGTTTGAACGTTATACGCTTCAACGGTTTTTTTGTTGTTCTCTCCTCCTTTCCGGCTATACTACACAAAGATACCAAAGGAGTGAAAGCGGACGTCATGAGTCAAGAACAAAATCAACAGCAGCTGCGCAGAAGTCTGAAGACGCGCCATCTGACAATGATCGCGCTCGGGGGCTCGATCGGTACCGGATTGTTTCTCGCGAGCGGTGGCGCTATAGCCCAAGCAGGTCCGGGGGGCGCGCTCGTCGCGTATATTTCCGTTGGCATTATGGTGTACTTCCTAATGACGAGCTTGGGGGAGTTGGCTACATATATGCCAGATTCCGGCTCGTTCAGCACGTATGCCACCCGTTACGTCGATCCGGCTTTCGGATTCGCGCTCGGCTGGAACTTCTGGTTCAACTGGGCGATTACGATCGCATCCGAGTTGGTCGCAGCAACGCTTATTATTAAATATTGGTATCCCGAGAGCAATTCGTTTATATGGAGCTTATTGTTCTTAAGCATCATTTTTCTATTGAATTTTTTATCCGTCAAAGGATACGGAGAATCGGAATATTGGTTCGCCATTATAAAAATTACGACCGTCATCATCTTTCTCGTCGTCGGTGTTTTGATGATTTTCGGCATCTTGGGCAGCGAGCGCATCGGCTTTGAAAATTTCCATGTTGGTGACGCGCCGTTCCACGGCGGATTTTTCGCCATTCTCGGCGTCTTTATGGCGGCAGGTTACTCGTTCCAAGGGACTGAGCTCGTCGGCGTCGCAGCTGGAGAGAGCGAGAATCCGCGCGAGAGCGTTCCGCGCGCCATCCGTCAGGTGTTTTGGCGTATATTGCTCTTTTACGTCTTGGCGATTTTCGTCATTGCGTTAATTATTCCGTATACGCACCCGAGCTTGCTTGCCAGCGATTTGAACAATATTAACACGAGCCCGTTCACGCTTGTGTTCGAGAGAGCTGGCTTCGCCTTCGCGGCGGCGGTCATGAATGCCGTCATTCTCTCGTCCGTGCTCTCAGCCGGCAACTCCGGCATGTATGCGTCCACGCGCGTGCTGTGGGTGCTGGCGAAGGAAGGCAAGGCGCCGAAGTTCCTCGCGAAGCTGAACAAGCGCGGCATTCCGATCAATGCGCTGCTCTTGACAACTGCCGTCGGGATGCTCGCCTTTCTCGCCAGCTTCTTCGGAGACGGCGTCGTCTACTTGTGGCTCCTGAACGCGTCCGGCATGTGCGGCTTCATCGCTTGGCTCGGCATTGCCGTCAGCCATTACCGCTTCCGGCGCGCCTTCATCAAGCAAGGCCACGATCTGAAGGAGCTGCCTTACAGAGCCCGCTTCTTCCCGTTCGGGCCGGTATTCGCATTTACGCTTTGTATGATCGTTATTCTCGGTCAGAACTATCAAGCGTTTATCGGCCATACGATTGATTGGAAAGGTCTTCTCATGACATACATCGGGCTGCCGCTCTTCTTAGCAATATGGCTCGGTTATAAATGGAAGCACCGCACGAAGGTCATTCCACTTGAGGAATGCAAATTCGACCATAAATAAGGAGCTTCCTCATCATGAAGCGAGTCCGCACCAGAACCGTTGCGCGCCATGCAATAGGCAGCGTGGCAAGTCGGGTGCGGGCTTTTTTATTTGCGGCAAACTTTCAATGAAAAGCTATTAGCGGCAAGCTTCAAGCGAAATTGCTGTAATCCGCCCAAACGATGCACTCCGAGCTCGCAATAGTTCTGTTATAGCCGCAATGTTGCGGCTGTGCAGGACGGCATGGCATCACGCGTGGAGCGTGTGCGTTAGTGGCGCATTCGCTTACAGTGTGTTCGTACATTCAGTATGGTCGCACATACAGTATGTTCAACACATGCAGTGTGGTCGCACATGTTGTGTGGTCAGCACATGCTGCACGGTCGCACATGCTGTGTGGTCAGCACACGCGGCACGGTCGCACATGCTGTGTGGTCAGCACACGCGGCACGGTCGCACATGCTGTGTGGTCAGCACACGCGGCACGGTCGCACATGCTGTGTGGTCAGCACACGCGGCACGGTCGCACATGCTGTGTGTCACACCTTTTGCGTGTACGCACATGTCTACTAACAGGCGCTTTCTCTCACAAACCGTCACGATTGTGCTTCGCATTAGTCTGCAGTGTGTACTCATGATCTGTACTAGCAGATCGAGTTCGTCCATACAGCGTCTCAATCTTGCTTCGTGCTCTCTTCGAAGCCTATTCGTCCAACCGCAGCGGCTCCCCCCTCCACCATTGGATTATGTCCAATGGAATATGAAGAATAGACAGATAAGGAGGGCTTACGTTGGATTATGTACAGTAGATTTCAGAGATAAAGCGCTCTTTATCGGAAATATGAAGAATCCATTGGATGTTTTCCAATAGAACGCTGATTCTTCTCACTAATCAATAAAATCCACTGTACATTTTCCAATGAAAATAGCAGGCAACAAGAATAGCAGACGGAAGCAGCCTACTCGACAGGCGCTATGAAGCTTTTTTCCATGGAAAAGTAAACTTATTATTTACGTAACTGTGTCCACTTTATATGATTCTATATCCACTTTTGTAACTACTCTGCACCATTCTTTAATTCAGTTGAATCAGTTGGAATCGACTTCTACGCACCACTGCAGCAGTTATGTACCGACTTGGCATCAGCTTCGATAAGCGGTTCTACATAAGTTTTGCATATACTTGGCATCAGCTTGTGAAACAGCTCTGCATCATACTAGGTTCCAGATCTTTGTCTGATCTTTGTCTGATCTTTGTCAGATCTTTGTCAGTTCTGTTCCAGCACTCGTTCAGATCTGCCCGAAGTCATGATCAGCACTCCCTCAGTTCTGCGTCAGAACTGCATAAATCTTGGCCCTAATTCTTACTCGGTACTATTCCTTGTTTCTACTCTTAAGCTGCAATTGCTCTCATCCATTCTGTTCTACTCTCGCTCTGCCTCTGCTCTCACTGTTCTGTTCTACACTCGAGCTGCATTTGCTTTAATCGGTTTTACTCCTTGCTTCTACTCTCGAGCTGCAGCTGCTCTCACTGTTGTATTCTACACCTCAGCTGCATCTGCTTCCATCTGTTCTGTTAACTCTCGAGCTGCAGCTGCTCTCACTGTTGTGTTCTACACCCAAGCTGCATCTGCTTCCATCTGTTCTGTTAACTCTCGAGCCGCATTTACTCTCATCCGTTCCGCTCCACTCTCGAGCTGCATGCGATCTCATCCGTTCCGCTCCACTCTCGAGCTGCATGCGATCTCATCAGTTCTGCTCCACTCTTGAGCTGCAGCTGCCCTCATCAGTTCGGCCAGTTCTATGTCCTTCTTGTGTAGCCTCGCGTGCTCCCGTTGATGATTTAGACACCTAGTTATAGAAGCAATGTAAGCTATATGTCCTTCCCGTACGCAACTAATGTAGTCCATGCGGACAACTCCAAAGCTAAATTCGCAAGCAATTGGTTAATCATGTATATTAGTCAACATCCTTCCATACACTAACGTCCGAGCCGAACCCTATCCCGAAGCAAAGAGGTGGATGTATGGATCCCGTAACAATGGCCCGTGCCTTATTCGGCACCTCCATGGCCTTTCATATTTTATTTGCCACATTAGGGGTGGGACTGCCCCTTATGATTGTGTTCGCCGAAATTATGTACTGGCGCAAGAAAGACCGGGACTATGCCGTGCTCGCACGGCGCTGGACGAAAGCGCTCGGTATTCTGCTCGGCGTCGCGATTCCATCCGGCACGATCGTAGGCGTCATGCTTGCCCTCTTGTGGCCCGGATTTATGGAAATCGTAGGACAAGTGATCGCCGTCCCGTTTCAAGTCGAAATCTGGGCTTTCTTCTTCGAGGCGCTGTTCATGGCCATTTACTTGTATGCCGCCGATCGCCTGTCTTCCGGCATGCGCATCTTAAGCGTGTTCTTCGTCATGGTAGGTGCCAGCGCCTCGGCAGTGCTTATTACCGATGCCCAAGCGTGGATGAACACGCCGACCGGCTTCAAGCTCGTGGACGGCCAGATTACCGATGTCGATCCTTGGGCCGCCGTCTTCAATCCGTCCTTCTTCACGTCTGCCCAGCATGTGTTGACAACCGGCTACATGACCGGAGCGTTCTTCATCGTCACTTCAGCCGCCGTTATGCTGCTCAAGCATCGGCAAGACGAGCGCGAAGCGGCCTATCACCGCAAAGGCCTAATGCTCGGGCTCGTCATCGGCTTAGTCATGTCGCTCATAACAGCCATGAATGGGCATGCGACCGCCCAATCCCTGCATAAGCACAACCCGGAGAAGCTTGCGGCAGCGGAGGGGCTGTTTCAGACGACGACACATGCTCCGCTCGTCATTGGAGGAATTCCCGATCCCGAGACGCAGACCATTAAGTATGGCATCGAAATTCCCGGCATGCTCAGCTTCCTGGCCGCGAATTCGTTCGATACTGAAGTGAAAGGATTGAACGAGATTCCAAGGGAAGATTGGCCTCCGCTGTTCGTCCACACCTTGTTCAATCTTATGGTGCTCATCGGATTCGGATTGCTTGGCCTCTCGTTCGCAGTCGTCATGTGGCGCGCCTTCACCCGCAAATCACCGCGGCCGTTCCCGCGCTGGTTGATGCACCTCTTCGTGTGGACTGGCCCATTGTCTATGCTGGGCATCGAAATCGGCTGGATTTTCAGCTGCTCCGCAAGGCAGCCATGGACAATCTACCGCGTGCAGCGCACGACGGATGCTGCCCTGAAGAGCGACAGCATGGGCACGTTGTTCTTGCTATTCGTCACCATCTATGTCGTGCTCTTAATTATGACTTCGCTGGTCATGCGCCATTACTTCAAGCGTCATCCCGTCTCCGCCGATTTGATCGAGCATGCGGAAGATGCGAATGACACTAAGGGGGCATTCTCATGAGCGACGCCACGATTGCGATTACGGTACTGTGGATCTTCCTGTTTATTTATTCGCTCCTCGGTTCGGTTGATTTCGGAGCGGGATTCTGGGCAATGATCTTCGGGCGGAGGAGTGCAGATGGAGACACAAAAGCCGCGGGCTTGGCGAATCGCTTCCTATCCCCATCGTGGAAAATTACGAATACGTTTCTAGTGCTGTTCGTCGTCGCGCTGGTCGGATTCTTCCCGCGGGCGACGTTCTCGCTAGCCTCGCTGCTCTTGGTGCCCGTCTGCCTGGTGCTCATCTTGCTTACGCTTCGCAGCGCCTTCATGGTATTCAGCTACTCCGTGCATTCCTATGATCGTGCGCTGCGCATCATTTCCGGCATCACGGGGCTGTTGATTCCCGGCCTGCTCGTTGCGGTGCTGGCGGTGACTTTGGGCGGGATCGTAACGGAAGCTCCAGACGGCACGCTAGCGCTGAATTACGGCAAGCTGCTGACCAGTCCGACGCTGTATGCGCATTTGGCATTCGGCTACGCCACGGAACTGTTCTTCTCTGCGCTGTTCCTGGCCGACTATGCCCGGGAAGCCCGGGACATGACTACCTATAGAACATACCGCCGCTTAGCCGTCATTTTTGGGCCGCTCAGCCTTATCGCAGCGGTTGGCGTCACGTTCACGATGCTGCCTGAGGCTTCATGGATTATCGCCCGCTTCCGGGACCAGTGGCTGTGGTTCCTGCTGTCGGCCGCCGCCTTCGGCATCGGATATGGCTGCTTGTTCATCAAGCGCAGGGGTGGCTTTATCGGCAGCACGCGCTTGGCCGTTATTTTCGTCGCCGTGCAGTATGCATTAGCGAGCTTAGCCTACGGCAGGGCGCACTTGCCCTATATCATCTACCCGCAGCTTACGCTGGAGGCAGGCTTCACGAACCCGGCCATCTTCCGTTCACTGCTTATCGGATACATTGTGAGCACCATCCTGCTTATCCCGGTGTTCATCCTGTTCTGGAGGCTGTTCCTGAAGGACCGGCGCTACCTTGAACAGGAATGAGAAGTGATAATCGCCACACTCAACGCTGATACAGCAGACACAACAGCAACAGGCCTTGTCCCGCGCATCTGCGTAATGGGCAAGGCCTGTCCATTGCTATAAGATAAGTTATTCCGGCATTTGAATCTCCACAATCAGGTCGTCACTGTCTTGTAAGGAGGACACGCGATACTCTAGCGGAGCGGACAGACCAGCCGCATCCAGCATATCATGCAGATCGGAGCGAAGCTGCAGTTCGCTCCCCGTATACCGGATTTGGAAGCGGTCGCGTCCGGATTGTCTAGCCGCCAGGAAGCGATCCGTCAAATCCGCCACATCCCGTATCGCTCTGTCCGGCAGGAGCACGTCTGCGCTCCATACCTTTTCCAGCTGAACTGCCAATTGCCTCAATCCCTCGTCATCGCTCTGATGCATCTGCAGCAAAGCTTGTTCATACGGCTCAACCACCTGCGGAATATTGTCCGACTTCCACGAATGATCCATGCGCATTTCCGTATCAGTACGCAAGTAATACGTGTACCTGACTTGTGCGCCCCGGTCAGGCAGCGGATCATCCCACGTTGCATCGATGTGATACCACTTGCCATCCAACTGAACCATATTCCACGCGTGGAGCATGCCGCCCGCTTCTCCTTCGACTATGATGCTCGGAATATCGGCTTCTTCGAACATCGCCTGCATGAGCAGCGCATAGCCTTGACATACCGTCTTCCCTTCGGTCAGCGCCTCGTAGGCGGTGAACTTCGTCATTGCCTCGTCATAGGCCACATTACTCACAATATAATCGTGAATCGCTTTCACTTTTACGTGTGGAGAGTCGTTACTGTTCGTGATGTTAGCCACGATCTCTTTCGCCTGATTTCGCACATATAACGATTGCGTATACGTCTCACGGTAATCGACATACACAGTGACATTGGCGTAATCGCTGCCGCCCTTCCATTTGAAAGAATATTTGCTGACATTGTAGCGTATGAACGGATCGGAATAGAGCGCTTCCGACAACGCTTTACTGACCTGGTCCGTCAGTGTATCCGTACTTCCATCATATCGGAAGGAAGACATCGTTTCGCGTAAGGTGAATCGTTCACTGAGCCAATCACGCATCTCTTGGTTTTCATGCAACGTCACTTGAGAGGATTGAGCTTCGACGGTAGGCCATATAGCAAAGCCTGTAATAATTCCTACGGTAATACCGCCAAAAAACAATACGCGAAACATGGATAACCAAGAGCGTTTGCGCTTCAACTCGCCTATTTCTTGGGGGTACCTTATGCCGTTCTGAGCCTTAAAATCGAACAACCGCATCACCACCTTCGCTTCGACGGTGTTGTCCCGCCTATGCTGGTACGAATCGTAACATAGGCAATTTGCAGATGCTGTCTAGTTATGGAGTGGATATAATCGAGGATGTTTCGTTCCGTTTCTATCGCGATCGACAAGCTGTGGCAGCAAGAGAGCATTTCTCAGAAGATGGATGGCCCTTGCATACCCGTTATCGAGTAGAGAAAAAGACGACTGATAGCGAATGCATGCGACATTTGCCTAAAAAAAAGCACAAGAGGAAGAAAATAAAATTCTTCGTCTTGCGCCTTATTATGAAGAGTTGCGATTTAAATGCTGCCGCAAAAACGGCAGCACTTCCGGCCAGAACGCGGGATCTCTGTCCGAGCTGCTGTGGCCGTCTGAATCGACAATCAAATGCGGCTGATGATAAGACAACCGCTGCAGCACATTTTCCAAATCGCTGGCAGGAATATAGCCGTCGTTGCGGGAATGGACCAGCAGCAGCGGTACTCTTCCCTCTGTGCGCGCATAATTGCCGGACAAGCTTTTCGCCAGATCCAGACCGTCGTAGACAGCAGTTGGAATCTGGGAACGATACAGCCAAATACGCGGTATGACCGTTGCGAGCGGAAACGTAGGCAGCTTATGCCGCTTCAGCTCCGCCGCAACCATCGTTAACGGACGGGAAGGCATCGAATCGGTGACGACAGCCTGGACGGCCAGCCCTTCATCCAACGCCAAGACAGCGCCGAAGCCGCCCAATGAATGTCCAATCACTCCGATGCGCTCGCCGTCCACATCCGGACGCTTCCGCACGTAGCGCACCGCAGCCAGCAAATCGTCCCGGAACAATAATGCGGATGGCGCCTTCACCGATCCGCTCTCTCCGTGACTGGTTACATCATACATGAGCACATTAAAGCCTGCATCTGTGAGCGGATAAGCATAACGAAGCACACGCGCACGATTAGAGCCCCAACCATGTGCAACAATGATAACCGGGGCCTTTTTGACTGGCGTATTCCCTTTTCCCCAGATGAACCAGCCTTGAAGCGTAGCGCAGCCTTCAAACGTTACCCGATCAAAGGGACGATCGGGCTCGGTGCTCACCGGAATTTGCCGTGGGGACTGACTCTTTACCGCCAACGCCCAAGCTCCACCCGCTGCGCTGCTGACGAGAGCCAGGGCACCCACACCATATGTCCAAAGCATAGCCACTAATATCGCCTCTCTTTTATGATTGCCTCACGTTCATTTTCTATCTATTATACTTCACTCGCAGCAGCGTTATCCGAAGCTCCCAGGCGCAAAATTTCTACGGTCAGATAAACGTACAGCAATTACCCGTTTTCCAGCGCTTTTTCCTGCACGGTTAGAACAAAGCGTTGGGCGTGCTGCGCCAGCTGCTCGAACTGTCCTTCTTGAATGTAGTCGGTACGCACCAGCTTGGAGCCCAGACCGAAGGCAGAAGCACCCGCCTTCAAGTAATCCGCAACGTTGTTCATGTCCACTCCGCCCGTGGCAATGATAGGAATGTGCTGCAGCGGGCCGCGGATTTCCCGAATATAATCCGAACCAAGCGTTCCGATCGGGAACAGCTTGACCGCCTTCGCCCCAGCTTTCCAAGCACGAACGATTTCCGTCGGTGTAAGCACACCAGGCCACACATCCACACCGCGCTCAGCCGCAAAGGAGATGACCTCCTCGTCCAAATTCGGAGAAATGAAAAACTGTGCTCCGCATGCGAACGCCTCTCGGGCTTCATCAAGATCCGTTACTGTTCCCGCGCCGATATATGCCCTGCCGTCGAACCGTTCCCGCCAACGGTGGATGATCTTCGCAGCGCCTTCCGTATTCATGGTCACTTCCATGAAGCGGACGCCGCCTGTCACCAGCGCCTCACCGGCAAGATCGGCCGCCTCTCCGGTAAAGCCGCGAAAAATAGCTATGATGCGTGTCTGCAGCATCTGCTCCGTTATGGAGATACCGGCTGCCGTTATCGAGTTATCGATTTTCATCATTGCTTTATCGGCTTCCGTCATCATCTGCCATTCCCCCTCTCTTGTTCTCTGGACGACGTATTCTACAGCCTGCTTACATTGCGCCTCCGGCAGCTGCATGACGCAACTTTTCCGCCCGATTCTTCGCAAAAGCCGCGCTGCCGATCACTCCGCCATCATCAATCAACTCCCCTTGACGGATCGTCAACCGCTCCAAATAACCGTGATAGACCGAGCGCTGCAGCGTATCGCGCACCGATGAGAACAGTCGTTCTCCAGCCAGTGCCCCGCCACCTCCGATGACGATAACGTCCGGACTGAGGAGCGAAATGGAGTACGCCAAACCTTTGCCAAGCACTTGGCCGGTATAGGTCAAAATGTCGACAGCGAGCGCATCGCCTTCGTCATAAGCTTGCGAGACATGAGCGGCGCTCAGTTCCCCGCGCTCGTATGACTCACGCAGAATGCTGTCTCGGCCCGCTTCCAGCGCTTGCTTCGCTTGGCGCACGATGCCCGTGGCGGAGACGACCGACTCCAAGCAGCCAGTAAGTCCACAGCCGCATGGTGTCGTTTCGCCGTCAATCGCTACATGTCCCAATTCGCCCGCCATGAAACCGCTGCCGTAATACAATTCACCGTTCACCACGGTAGCAGCTGCCAGCCCCGTTCCGATGGTCACACCGTGCACGACACCCGCTCCACGTCCTGCTCCGCTCATCGCTTCGCCATATACATACATGCGCACATCATTATCTATAAAAACAGGTACGCCAACCTTGACACTCAACCGTCCGGCAACGTCCACGTCATGCCACTTCAAATTGGATGCAAAGATGCTGACACCGCGCTCCGGATCAATAAATCCCGGAATACCGGCTCCGACAGCAAGCAAGTGGCTGCGATCCAGCCCCGTTTTCGCGAACAGCTCATCAATCATGTCGGCCATCTTATCCAAAACGTGATCAACGCCGAGGGCTGCTTCCGTCGGCCGCTTCACCTTATCCACCATCTCGTAGCGCTCGCTCACGAGGCCGCACACGATGTTCGTTCCACCTAGATCGATTCCTATCATATATTGCATGACTTCTCCACCTTGCCTTCCTTATAGCTGTGATTTATCCGTATTATAGCACGGAGCAGTCAACTTTTTGATTGAAAAAATCATAATCCAATTGTTGTGAATATACAACGTATTCATCGTACATTCGAGCTTTTCTGGATGTTAATGACTGCTTCTCACTTCAAGCGTTCGCCATAATTTCGCCTTAAATTTGCCTCAAACTTGGAAACAATATTAAAGACGAACTTGGTACAAATCGCTATAATAGTACTGTGATGTATGTCACACGCGCCACGCGCGATAAATCACAGCCAATTACAGCAGCAGAGCAGCCAGCCAGTTCTAAGCTGCCGTGAATCATTGTGCAGACTTAAATGCTCTGAATTCCCTACAGTATATTAGGTACTTTGCTTCCGGAGCGAGTCTGCTAACGCAGCTTGCCGGTCAACCGTTATTCAAGAGACCCCGGTTCAAGTATTATTTTAATTCGGATTGTAAGAGGTGAATGACCCATGACGTATGTAGACATTAGCAATATAAGCCCGCAATTGTTCGTAACGGTGCTTTTTTTCCTGCTTATCGTATGCCCGCTTCTCAGTCTCGGTGTAGTTCGTTTCTTCCAACAGCGTGTGAAGGCTGGAATTACTTATATCGCTTCTGCGGTCGTATCTTACGTCGTCTTTCTCATCGTTGCGGACTTTGTGGCTAAGACCTGGAGCTGACTCTTTCTTCGAAGGAGTTAGCTTTTTTATTGTCGTGCCTCAAGAGGCTCCCGGTCCTGTGTTCCTGACATTCCATCTTCACAATGCACCTACACGTCCGCTTCCCGTCTCATGACGAAATAACGAAACAATGCGTCTTCAAAGCGGTATTCTGTCAACCCTACTGTCTCGAAGCTGAATGACTCGTAAAAATGAACCGCCTTCGCATTGCTTTCCAGTACAGCAAGCCAGACGGCAGAAGGGACAGCTTGTTCCATTCGTGCCAGGCAGACGTTCATAAGCTCACGCCCGATACCGTGACGCTGGAAATCAGCTTGCACATAAATTTTTTGCAGTTGCATCGGATGCGGCGTATCGACGGATTCATGGCCAGAACCGTCCTTCAGCTTCATGTAACCGGCAGGCTTCCCATCCCAATAGGCCACATAGAAGTGATTGTGCGGCTTCTGCAAGCTCACAGCCAGCTTCCCCGGGGCGAACGTCGCTTCCACATATTTTGCGAGCGTATCAGGTTGGAACAGTTCCCCGAACGTTTCTCGAAACGTCGCTGCTCCGATCTCCGCCAGCAGTTCGGCGCATTCCTCACCCACATGTACAATCTCGATCTCGTTATCGCATTGATTTTCCGTCTTCAGTCGATCCATATAATTCTCCCTTTTTCTATAAAGCATAATGTTGATATTTGCGTAATGCGAACTAATGTTCTATTATGTAAACATTACTCCCTATTCTGTGAAGTTGCAACTATGAATTTTGCAACGAATATCTGTTTGCATAAGATTAAAATACTGTATTCGGACAAGCACCCGCATGTACCCCAAAAAATGAATGTGCCGAAATCATTGACTTATTGTTAAAAGGTGCTATAACTATATAGAGTCAAGAACATAATTTCATATTCCTCGTTAGGTGAGGCTCCTATGTGGAGATATGCTGCTGCCCAAAAATGTCGAGAGACGCCAATGGGTCAACAGAAACCATCGACTTAAGGTGGTTTTTAACGTAGCTGGATGTCGCGTGCGTCATCCTATGCCACATAGTGCTAAAACTCAACGAATAGAGGGCAATGGCACTTGTATTTGCTATATTTTTTAGCATGTAAATTTGCTGCGTATACCAAACATCCTCTTCGTTGCGGATGTTTTTTCTATTTCAGGAGGTGATGAGAGATGGATGGTTCCCCCAGTCCCGAACCGCATAGCAAGCACAACAGCACATTCATAATTATATTTGGAGAACGTCCGTCTCTTATCATCTAACGAAGAGATGGACCATGAAGGAGGTCCATTACTATGGTATTAGCACCTGTTGTCATTGGAAATTATAAAGAGGATTCGGCTGGCAAGCTGATGAAAACTCAGTTCCTTGCCATTCATGAAACATTTACGGTTGAAGAAGCCATTGCTTATTACCGCAAGCACGGAAAAAACATGACGAATATTTATTATATTTATATTACGGGCCACAACGGATTGTTGAAAGGCGTCATCTCCGTAAGAGAATTATTAACCGCCGAAGATCATATTCGTGTTCAGGATATTATGATTAAGCAAGTGGTGTCGGTTACAGCCGACGTCGATCAGGAAGCGGTCGCTAAAATATTTGAGGAAAAAGATCTGGTGTCGATTCCAGTGCTGCACCAGTCGCAGCTGGTCGGCCTCATCGATGTCGATGATATTCTGGATGTCGTGCGGAAGGAAGCGACGGAAGATTTTCATAAGATGGCGCCTGTTACGTCCTTTGCGCAAAACTTGAAAACAGCAAGTATTTACACACTCTACAAAAAACGCATCCCTTGGCTCATCATTCTCGTCTTCATGAATATATTCTCAGGAGCGGGTATCGCCTCTTTTGAAGATTTAATTGCCACGAACGTGGCCCTGGTCTTCTTCTTGCCTCTGCTCATAGATAGTGGCGGCAATGCGGGTTCTCAAGCATCCACGCTCATGATCCGGTCCATGGCTGTCGGGGACATTAAGCTAAGAGACTGGTTCAAGCTGTTCACGAAGGAAGTATCGATCGCGTTCTTCCTCGGCATCACGATGGCGTTAGCCGTTGCAAGCATCGGGTGGTTCCGCGGCGGAATCGATATTGCCGTTATCGTTGCGCTAACGATGGCAGTTATTGTTATGGTCGGCAGCTTAATCGGGATGTCGCTCCCGTTCATTTTCAGCAAATTGAAGCTTGATCCTGCAACAGCGAGCGCGCCGCTCATTACGTCCATTGCCGATATTTGCGGCGTCTTGATTTACTTTTCCATCGCATCTGCGTACTTGAATCTGTAAAGAGCAAGGTTGCGTTAAGCCTCGTATGCCGTCGGACTACCTACATTTTCACACAAAAAAGGAGGGCGCTTGGGCCCTCTTTTTACTCTATCTTGATTCTGTTATACTATCCTTCTTGCTGCTCTGCGTTATCGTCCTGATTGGCTTCCGTATTGGTCACCTGGAGGCCAGCCCCCTTATAAAAGGTGGACTTCAACGTGTTAAATTGGGTCGTATAGTCATTGAACTGTGTCTTTAATTCCTCCACTTGCCGGTATACTTCATTCCGTTCGGAAATCCCTGTCGTAATCGACTTCAGCTTCGTATTTTGCGACTTCAATTCGTCATAGATGAATTGCTCGCGTTCCAGCCATTGACCATACTTCTCATGCAATGCCTTGAACGTGTCATATCGCTTCACATAAGCGGTGTATGCCTGTTCCGCCTGCTTCTTCAACTCTTCATCCTTCAGCTTAGCGATGGCCTTATCCAATTCTCCCATCTGGCTGCGCGCGTCATCAAGGTGCACCTTCACTTGCTCAATCGCCTGTTTGCGTTCTTCCAACGCTTTGTTCGTATTATCAATCAACGTTTGCACGTTGCGATTGTCTTGTTTCCCTTGATCTAAAATATTGATATATTGCTTCTCGTCCTTATCTTCCAACGTCTTCAACGTTTCCAAGGCGGCCGTAACGTTCACTTCTGCCGAAGAAGCCTTCTCGAACGCTTCGAATATCTTCGTCGTCGGCGAAGCGCCGCATCCGGTCAATCCTACTACTACAGACAACAATGCCGCGATAGCGGTAAATTTCTTCCAGCTTGCCAATCTCTTAACCTCCCAGTCCGGATGCTATAATCGCTTGTCGTGATGGAAATTGCATACGAAATGCGCATTCGGGTCATACACTTCAAATTCATAGCCCTTGCTCTGAATATATTCAATAATGGAAGGCAAAGCTTCCAATGTCTGCTGACGATCGTGAAGAAGAATAACTTCCACATCTGCCGTTAACGTTCCTTTGATCTGCTCGAGAATCCGGTTCGGCTGTCCGATAAACTTCCAGTCAAGCGAATCGAGCGTCCAATCCCACATCTTAAAGCCCGCATCCGCAATATCCTTGCGGAACGACTCGCCGATTTGCGGCGCGCTGCCGTATGGTGCCCGAATCAGCGTCGGCTTGAATCCGGTCAGATTCTCCACGATACCCTGCGCTTCCTGGAACTCCTTGATGAAATTCCCTGAACCGCCGCTTTTATAGAGCTTGTTGAAATCGTGCGTCATGCTATGTAGCCCAGGATAATGACCCTCTTCTACCATTCGCTTGACGGCATCCGGATAAGTGTTCATATTATCGCCCAACATGAAATAAGTCGCTTTAATATCGTGTTGCTTCAATAAGTCCATCATATCGTTAGAGTATTTACTCGGTCCGTCATCGAACGTCAAATAGGCAACTTTGCGAGTCATGCCATTAAACTCTTTCGGTATCTCTTTCTCTTTCGCCGCCGAGGCGAACGTGGCTACTTCCGTCACGATCAGATCGCTGCCAGAGGCCGATACCGTGCCAAGCAAGCTCTTCCCTGCGGCATATATGCCTATGCCGATTGCCACAAATAACAAAAACAGAATCGTACGTCCTATAAATTTCTTGCGACTTCTCCGGCGACGTTTGCCGACCGTCACCCTTCCTCTATCCACCATTCTACATATCCACTTCCTTCTAGCGACTTCGTTCGACATTACTATAATATAAATCTACCATTTTGGCATTACAGAAACGTTACAAGATAAGAAGTTTTGTCAAAAATTTAGATACAATGTTGTTACCATTTTAGGGAACAGCTGTAATGACGCTTACAAATGAGAAAAATGACCTTTGTTCGCTCTAACTGTGTTTGTGCACTGTTTCTGCCTTCTTCCGATATATGGCCGTTGAGCTGTAAAAATGCATACACTTTACTCACAAAAACGGCAAAAAAACCGACGCTGGTTAAAAACCAGCGTCGGCTCTAACATCCGCACCACGGGGTGTGGATGACTTCATGATGGATGTATAGTCTTACTGTCTGCTGTCCGTGTGGCGAGAGACGACGTGCTGCGGCATGCCGTTCAAATAAGCCGCAATATTGCCGGAAGCAATATCTAGCAAGCGGCGTCTCGCTGCTTGGGACGCCCATGCCATATGGGGCGTAATGATAATCCGCTCTTGCTTAGCGATGAGCGGGTGATGCTCCTGGGGCGGTTCCTCGGACAGCACGTCGAGCAGGGCGCCCTCAATTACATATTGCTCGACTGCTTCCGCTAACTCCGCTTCATTAACGAGCGCGCCCCGCGCGGTATTTATCAGAACTGCCGTCGACTTCATCCGATTCAAGAACGTCTTGTTCACCATACCCTTCGTCTCATCATTTAACGGACAATGAAGAGAGACCACATCGGACTGTGCCAGCAGTTCGTCCTGCGTCACAACTTGAACATGCGGAACGTTCAGCGCATTTCGCTGGCTGCGGGAGGTAATCAGCACCCGCATGCCGAACGCATGCGCCAATTGCGCTACCTTCTGTCCGATGCGGCCATACCCGATAATGCCGAAGGTCTTCCCCGCCAGCTCCGTCTGCGGAGTCAGCCAGAAGCTGAAATCTGGTTGTCGGGACCATGCACCCCGTTTTACGGCCTGATCATGAGCTTCTACTCGGTGGCACCATGACAGCAGCATGGCAAATACGTATTGGGCAACGGTATCCGTTCCGTATGAAGGCACGTTCGTAACGGTAATGCCCTGTTGAATTGCGGCTTCCACATCGACGACATCATAGCCTGTCGCCAGCACTCCGATGTAACGCAATTGCGGCAGCTGCCGCAACGTCTCGCCCGTCAAAGGCGTCTTATTGGTGAGTATGATAGACGCTTCTCCTACACGACTTACGATATGTTCCGGCTCTGTCCGCTCATATGTGCTCAATTCCACAATCGAAAGCGGCAGGTTCGCCGCCCCCGCTACAGCGGAACGCACCACTTCCCAGCTCAAGTCGCCCGGGTTAAGCGCGTATCCATCCAATATGACGATGTTCATCCGTAAGCATCTCCCTTGGACCTTCTCTACATAATCGCGCTTGCTGAGATGTTGCCGGTCTTAGTCGTCCTGCTTCGACAGCGCCGCCTTCAGCAGTTCGCCCAAGTTGTTGCCTATCGGCTCTTGCTTCTCGTATTGCTTGACTAACTGCCGTTCTTCCCGCTTGCGGACCTTGCCTCCGCCTTCCTCCAGCTTCTCCGTAATGTTGCACGGCAGACACTGGACGAATTTCCCCGCCTTGCCGATCTTGAATTCCATCTTCTTATGGCACTGCGGGCAGCGGCGATTGGATAGATTCTTCTCCTCGGAGCGTTTGTATTCGCATGATTTGCTCGAGCAGATGAGCCGTGTGCCGCGCTTGCCCTTGCGTTCCATGAGGCGGGAACCGCACTCTGGACAGAAGCGGTTGGTCAAATTGTGCGGCTTGTATTCGGCAGCACTCGTCTTCACTTCACTGACCAATTGCTCCGTCATCTGCCGGATATGCGTCATGAATACGGACGTGCGCGCTTCACCGCGCGCAATTCGTTCCAGCTCCCGCTCCCATTCAGCCGTCAACTCCGGTGACCGCAGCTGTTCGGATACGAGGTTAATGAGCTGTGTCCCCTTGCCGGTCGGTTGAAGCGATGAGGCCTGCCGCTCAATCGTATCCGACGAGACCAGCTTCTCGATAATATCTGCGCGTGTCGCCGGCGTGCCGAGTCCATGCTTCTCCATCTGGGTGAGCAGCGTTGCTTCCGTATATCGGGCAGGTGGCTTCGTACGGTCACGACGGGTGAAGACACGCTTGACATTCAAGCGGTCCCCCTGGGACAAGCTTGGGAAACGCTGCTGCTCTTCCTTCCAAGAAGACCGCGCATCGCCGTCCTCCTCCTCGGAAGACGCGTCGTCCCAATCGTCCTCATATGCTTTGCGCCAGCCGGAATCCAGCATCGTCCGGCCCTTGGCATACAGACGTTCACCGCCCATTTCGACGACAATGGTCATTTGCTCATAACGTACCGGCGGGAGGAATAGCGAAATAAAGCGGCGCGCGATCAGATCGTACAGCTTCCGCTCATCCGATGAGAGCGCCGCTAGCCGCAACGGTTCATCAGTCGGAATGATAGCATGGTGATCCGTCACCTTGCTGTCATCGACGATCCGCTTCGTCACTGGCAGCTTCGAGCGCAGCAGCGGTCTGACCAGTGCTGCATACGGGCCAACCGCCATAGCATCCAACCGCTCCGGCAGCGTGCTCGTCATATCAGACGATAAATAACGGCTATCTGTGCGCGGATACGTAACGAGCTTATACTGCTCGTACAGACGCTGCAGCACGTTCGAGGTCTGCTTGGCCGAGAAGCCGTAGCGGCGGTTCGCGTCACGCTGCAGCTCGGTTAAATCATATGCGAGCGGATGCGGTTCGCTCTTCGCCGCCTTCTTCAATTCGGCAACAACCGCCTGCTTGCCCTGCAAGCGGCCAACCGTGGCTTGAGCCGCTTGCTCATCAAATACGCGCGCATCGCCATTCTTGCCGCGCCAGGCCGCCTCAAAGCCGCCGAAGTCCGCAAAAATCGTATCGTAATCCTGTGATCGAAACTCGCGGATCTCTTGTTCCCGATCCATAATCATCGCCAACGACGGCGTCTGCACCCGACCAGCGGATAACGGTGTCTCGAACTTGCAGGTTAAGGCACGCGTAACGTTCAAGCCAATAAGCCAATCCGCCTCGGCACGGCAGCGGGCCGATTCGTACAGCCGATCGAATTGGCTGCCTGGCTTCAATTGACGGAAGCCCTCGCGAATCGCTTTGTCTGTCTGCGACGAAATCCACAGCCGGCGAAACGGCTTGTTCCATTTCACCATCTGCATAATCCAGCGCGCCAGCAGTTCGCCCTCCCGCGCCGCATCGGTAGCAATGATGAGCTCTTTCAAATCTTGACGCTTGCTGAGATGCTGCACGGCCTTGAATTGATGCGCCGATTCGCGCAGCACCGTCAATTTCATGCGCTCCGGTACCATTGGCAGGTCCTCTAAGCGCCAAGTCTGATATTTCTTATCATAATCTTCCGGTTCGGCCAAGCCGACGAGGTGGCCGAGTGCCCAAGTGACCACATATTCCGGTCCTTCAAAATATTGCTTATGATTCGTACGGCATCCGAGCACCCGAGCAATTTCACGGGCGACGGACGGTTTCTCCGCAAGAACGAGTGATTTCATAGCTCCAATCCTTCCATTCCCTTTGGTTTTTCTTATTATACCATGCTGAACAAATGAGAGTGGTCAACGGAACGGATGATTCCAACCTTCTAGCGATTACACAGAAAATAGGTCCGCTGCACTCGGGAGAAAGCTTGAGTGAACTGATATACCCGGTACTATAGCGATCGCACCGCTCCTCCATCCGCCAATAGAGCTTGTCCTGTCATATAGCTGTTTGCCGGCGAGGCAAGGAAGGCGATCAGCCTGCCCATTTCCTCGGGCTCCCCGTATCGTCCGATCGGAATCCGCACTCGCTCCTCTTCCGCGATTTGCTCTATGCGGACCTGCTTCGCCCGCGCCGCCAATTCATCTAATTGAAGCACGCGGTCTGTAGCGAATCGACCCGGCCCGACTGTATTGATCAATATGTTATCCTTCGCCAACTCAGGAGCCAATGTCTTCGCTAAACCTAATACACCGACACGCAGCGTGGAGGATATAACCAAATTCTCGATTGGTTGTTTGTGAGCGGAAGACGTAATATTCACAATCCGGCCGAACTTCTGTTGCCGCATGTAGGGCAGAACAGCGCGGATCGAGCGCACGTAGCTGAGCAACGTCAATTCAAATCCATGCTGCCAGGCCGTATCATCCATGTCATCAAATGTACCCGGGGCCGGACCGCCGCAGTTGTTTACCAAAATATCTACGGTTCCGTAACGCTCAATCGTTGCCGCCGCGACCTTCTCGATATCTTGTGCTTTCGTAATATCGGCAACAGTAGAGAATGGTGTTATCCCCGTTCGTTCCTCTATGCTGCGGACTGCTTCAGCTACAGTGTCCTCATGCCGGCCCACCAGCATAATTTGAGCTCCTTCCTCTGCCAATGCGGATGCTGCTGCAAATCCCAAGCCTTTAGAAGAAGCCAGTACGATAGCTGTTTTACCTTGCAATTGTAAATTCATTTTTCCATTCCCCTTTCTGTTCATCATTCCATTGAGACAAGTTACCAATAGTATACCAAATTAAACCACAATTTGATGGGAGCGGCGGAGAATAGCTTCCCCGCATCGCGACACACTAAACGGTACGTGCTAAAGGAGGACATCCAATTTGAAATCAGTCGATGCAAGCCGCCGTTCCAGCATGCTTGTATGGTGGGATAGGGCTCTCTTTTTTTATAAATTCATAAGATCACCTCAACAGATCGGGAGCATCTTTCCCAGTTCAGAAGCATTGGCCTCGCAAATGACCAAGCCTGTCGATTGGCTTCTAGCAGAAGCTGTAGCCGAACTCGGTTCTGGGACAGGCGTCGTGACCAAGCATATCCGTGCAAAGAAGCAAGCTCATGCCGCAATGCTGCTATTCGAAAAAGACACAGATATGCGGCGTAAACTTTCCTACCAGTATCCAGATGTCTTCATCGGCGAAGACGCGCTTCTGCTCTATACTACGATACAGCAGCAGGGATTAAGCCAATTGGATGCAGTGATTAGCGGGCTGCCGTTCGCCATGTTTCCCTTCGCTGTCCGAGAATCGATACTCGACACCGTGGAGCAGTCGTTAAAGCCGAACGGCGTCTTCGTCACCTTCCAATACACGCTCCATATGCGCAAACGATTAGAAGAGCGCTTTACCATGGAGCATATTCAATTCGTACTGTGGAATTTGCCACCTGCTTTCGTCTATGTGTGCCGCAAAAAACCGATGGGCAGTATATGTACCAGAAAAACCTCTTCCTACTCTCGCTAACGATGTCCCGTCTTCCGTCTTCCTATGCTATGATTAGTCACGATGACGGAACATTCATTGTTATTTGGGAGGAGGTTCGCCTTCTTGCGTTTCAATGCTTATCAGCTCAAGTTGTTCGCGATGGCGCTTATGCTGCTGGATCATATCCACGCCTTCATTCCGGGCTCTCCCGATTGGTTCCACTGGCTCGGACGAATCGCTGCGCCTATCTTTTTCTTCTTTCTCGTTGAAGGCTTCGTTTACACGCGCAGCCGAGAGAAGTACATGCTCCGCATGCTCATCTTTACAATCATCATGGCCGCGGGAAGCGATGCGCTTGTCCTTCTGTTGCCGGGCGGCAGCATACCCAACAACATCTTTTTATCTATGCTTGCGGCGCTTATGCTTATGGCGACGCTCGACTGGATGCGCCAATCTCGCCAGTATGTGACAGGTCTCTCGTTAAACGTCCTCCTTAGCTTGGTGATGGTGTTCTACGTTGAATTCAGCTGGCTTGCGGTATCGATGACGCTTGTCTTTTATATATTCCGTGGGCGCACAGCCGCTCTCGTTATTGGCTATGTCATCTCTTCTCTGCTGCTAACGTTGGGACCCTACGCGCTTATGCCGGATGCGGCCACCAAGTGGACGTACGACGAACTGTTTATTCTGCACCCGCAGTGGATGATGATTGCCGCAGTCGTTCCGATTCTGCTTTATAACGGATCCCGGGGGAGCAGTTCGAAGCGAACGAAGTATATGTTTTACTTGTTTTATCCCATACATATCTGGTTATTGTATGTAGTCGGTAACATCGATTTTGACAGGGGGAGCCTCTGATGCGTTTGAACGGATTTCAATTGAAGCTCTTGGGGATGGCGCTTATGCTCCTCGATCATCTGAAGCAATTCATTCCCGGTATGCCGCTCTGGTTCGGTTGGCTGGGAAGAATTGTGGCGCCTATCTTTTTTTATTTCATCGTGGAAGGCTTTTTCCACACGCGTGACCGCAAAAAATACATGCTGCGACTAGCGATATGGGCTGTCATCACCAAAGCAGGCAGCACGCTGCTGAAATATGTTCTGCCTGGCGGCTCTCCGATTATGAATAACATTTTCCTGTCGCTTCTGATGGCGCTCCTGCTGCTGACGGCGATCGAATGGACGAAGGAAACACGCCGTTACGCGCTCGGCACGCTCTATATCACGCTGGCTATCATCGGCGGAATCTTTACCGAAGCAAGCATTCTCGGCATAATGATGACACTCGTCTTCTATTTCTGCCGCGAGAACAAGGGCAACATGGCTCTTGCTTACGTCCTATCCATGCTGTTCATTACGCTCGGATTGGAGTTCAGCAGCCCGAATCCCGTGTTCACGTACGATAATTTATTTCTGATCAACTATCAATGGATGATGATTTTCGCGATTATCCCGATATTGCTGTACGACGGAACCCGCGGCTATCACGCCCCTTGGTCCAAGTACATGTTCTACGTATTCTATCCCGTTCACATTTGGCTGTTGTACACGTTCAGTTACCTCATTGCGAATCCTTAAATAGCGGGCGGTTGGAAAGGATAGCTCGGTATTCCTTTTGAATCGCTCTTCCTTCTCGTCAGGTTCTCTCTTTTGTTCGCTTAGCTCCACTCTCCCTTCTCATCAGAAACATTTTTAAAAGGTCTTGGCCATAAGCCACCCCTTGAAATAACAGCGTTCATTTCTTATGAAAAGGTATTATTGATTTGATGAGTTGCAGCTCCTTTTCTGAACAAAGGGGAGAATGAGGCTAAGCACTGGAATACAGTCTTATGTAGCTAGAATGGAAACAAATTCCACACCATATATACTGACAAGTCATTACGATTTCACAAATGTGCATAATGCGCACAAAAAAAAGCCGCAGACGCGCGGCTTTTTGGTCATACCCCTGTCAAGTAGACAGATAAAAAAAGCTTAATCTATATATTCGTTTAGCTTTTGCATATTTCGTATCGTAATTTCCCGTGTACCTTTGATTTCAATAATACCCAGTCGTTCAAACTTGCTGAATTTGCGGCTGATGGTTTCCCGCGTGACTCCGACATAGTTGGCCATTTCTTCGCGTGAAAGAGGGAGTTCAACCTTTATCCATCCCTGCGCTCCCTGCGCCGGTTTGCCATATTTATTCCCGAGTTCCAGGATCATATAGGCAATACGTATTTCAGGGTCCTTTGTAGCCAAGCTTTGGGCCAGGTTTTCCGTGTGCGCCAATCTTTTCGTAACCGTTTTGAGCAGCTTCAACGAAATATCCGGGTTGCTTCGGACAAGATGCTCCATATCATCTTTGGTAAACATGCAAATGTCGGTCTTTTTCAGCGCATAGGCGCTAAAATTACTCAATTCATCACTGTTGAAAATATTCAACTCGCCAAAAAAATCTCCATTGGACAGGATATGCAAGATTTGCTCTTTTCCTTGAGGCGTCATTTTCAGCAGTTTGACATGGCCTTGCTTAATTATGAATAAGGTGTCCGAAGGTTGTTCCTCCAGAATCAGCGCTTCGCCTTTCTCATACTTTCTGTGTCTAATCATCGCACTGACTTTGGCCAAATCCTCATCAGAAAGAGAGGCGAAAATGGGTACTTTGCGGGTGCATGGCTCCTCGGCGTATTGGCAGGAATTTTCTGTCATCGTATCCACTCCATTCACTCTATCTGCTCCCATGTACAGTCCGAAAGCATGACCGCACAACGTTTCATTGCTGTTAGCCTTCAATAGGCGCAAATTGGCTCTTGTCTTCACCGCACACCGGACAAACCCAATCCTCGGGAAGATCCTCAAAAGCTGTACCGGGTAAAACATCTTCATCAGGATCACCAATGCTCGGATCGTAAATATACCCGCAAGGCTGACATATATATTTTTTCATAGTTTTCTCTCCTTGTCATTGCAATCTTCTTGTGACTTCGTTCATTACTTCCTCTATGCCGCAGATTGCTAAGTCTATTCCATCGAGATTAAGGCTTTGTTCAATAGCGGCTTTATACGGTAAGGAAGCAGCAACGTTTTCGAATGCAATAGCTCCGCAAAGGGAGTTGTTTTTAATAAAAATCCGTTTATAACGCTCTTGAACCGAGTCAGTTATGCTGGTGGCGCACTGCTGTTCTTCCACCAGGCCGATGGAGAATAAGGGGGTGTTAAAAGTATTGGACAAGGTCATTGGAACCGACCGTTGGTAAACCGCTTTGTGGTTGGCCATATTGGCCCCGGCCACTTTTCCCTGCTCGATGGAACATCCCCACAGACCGTCCACCTTGCCCTGGAATTCGGCGCAGTCCCCCGCGGCATAAATATGAATGTTGTTTGTTTGCATTTGATCGTTGACGATAATGCCCGTCCCGACTTCCAGATCTGCCTCGCGGGCAAGCGCAATGTTCGGAATCACTCCGATTGAATAGACGATATGCTCACAGGCGAGAGTTGAGCCGTCTTCAAGCTCTATACCGTCTGCGCGGCTTGTGCCAATAATGCTTTTGACACCTTGCCCAAGTCTTACCTCTGCTCCGAATTCAACAGCTTTCTTCATCAACATCGCCGAGGATTCGGCATCCAGCTGCCGGGGCATAAGCCGCGGTCCGGCCTCAATAATAGAGACGGGATATCCGGCCTGGATAAGCGACCAGGCGGTTTCTAATCCCTGAATGCCGCCCCCGATGACACAGATCCGATCCCCAATCCGCAAGCTGTTCTTGAACTTGTCCGCATCACGCCTGTCCCGAATGTTATGCACGTTTGATAGAGAAGCGCCTTGCAGACTCAACTTGCGATTTGTGGCTCCTGTACACAGAAGAAGTTTATGATACGCAATCGTCTGGCCGTCAACGGTCATAACCGCTTTTTTTTCCGTATCAATGGAAGCGATCCGGGTACTGTCATGTACTGTAATTCTATTTTCGCGGAACCATTTTTCTTTCTTGATCAATACTTTTTCACTGTGTAAATCTGTAAACAAGCCTTTCGAAAGCTTCACTCTGTTGTACGGAAGGGCCGGCTCCTCCCCAAAAATGGATATTTGCGCTTCGTTATCATGATCTCTAATTGCTTTGGCTGCATTTACGGAGGCAACTCCGCTGCCAACAATAACATAATGGTTGTTCTCGGCCATACTTATCTTCCTCTCCTTGCCTGATCTCGTTAAACCGCGCTAAGCAGCAGGTCTGAGATGAATTCGGCAGCATTTCTGATTTTTTTGATTTTGTCTTCCTCCTTTGGTGAGAAGCGCACACGCACAGGGAACTCTACATGCGTCATTCCGGTTGTCTTGATTACGTGCGAGGTGCTTTGCACGGTCATATTCGTCATATTCAAATAATCCTGAACGACTTCAATGGCTTCTCCGCTCCAACCGTAAGAGCCGAAGGCTGCTGCAAGCTTCCCTTCCAGGTTCATCTTCTGCAGCTTCTGCAAAAGGGTCTCCAATTTACCGGTCATATCCGCATATTTCGTCGAGCTGCCGATAAAAACGGCGTCCGCAGCCCCGATGCTGCTTAATATCTCAGTCTCGTCAGCCTTGTCCACGTTCCACAGATCCACGCTGATATTGTTTTCCACAAAACAATCCCTCAGGATATGGGCCATTTTTTTGGTGTTATTTTTAAGCGTTGCATATAAAATCGTTACTTTCTTGTTGTCCTTTGTTTCGGTGCTGAACTCATCATACAAGCTGATGTACTTGGCAATGTCATGCCGTAGTATATAGCCATGGGAAGGGGCAATGATGTCGATCTCCAAATCCCGGATGGCTTCCACCAGTGTCCGGACATATCTTCTGTGCGGATGGATAATTGCTTGGTAATATCCGATGAAATCGTCGGTGATATCATATCCCGCTTCATCCGCAAAGGGATGATCCACGGCTACATGAGTGCTGAAAATGTCGCATGGAAACAATATTTTATCCTCGATACAGTAAGTAATCATTGTTTCTTCTGTATGCAGATAAGGAGTTTCTTTGAAGAGAAGCGTCTTGCCGCCAATATCAAGCTGGTCGCCATCTTTGACCACAAGATAATTGCGGTGCTGAAGCTTGTACATTTGTTGAATTTCCGGTACAGCAATTTCCGTGCAGACAATCGTGGCATTGGTTGCCTTGGAAGCCAGCGCAGCCAGACCACCTGAATGATCGGGTTCGGTATGGTTAATGACAATATATTGGATATCCAGCGGATCTATCATTTCGGCTATTTTTTCGGCGAACTCTCTTCCGAACTCCATATCTACCGTATCAATCACCGTTGGTTTGCCAGTTTTGAGCAAATACGAATTATAGGTTGTACCTTTTGTTAAAAGAAGACGATGAAAGGAAACCTCGCGGTTATCAATCTTTCCCACCCAGTAAATATCTTTGGACAGCTTACATTCCGTTAGCATTAGAATAACCTCCTGCGGATCATTTGTAACGACCCCCTGATTCTATGCCTATTTGTCGAAAAAAAAGAGGATTGAAATCAAATTTCCGAAACTAACAAAACGGTTCCGAAGCTGGGCTGTGACTAATTGCGGCTTATGTGACTGGAATCACAAATTGTAAGCAGAAGTCCAATATAATAGAAATTAATTCAATCATTCAGCAGTTAAGAACAGGCGAACAGGAAAATAAATAACAACCTAACAGGAGAGTGATATCTAATGCAAAAGAATAACCTTGCCCAGTTTCAAGAATATCAGGAGAACAAATTTACGAAACGCATGATTCACAAGGAAGCGGAAAATGTTATTTTCATTTTGAATTTTAGTCCGGGAGCCGAGCTGCCGACACATAATCATCCGGGTGCCAACGTGTATATTCTGGTTCTTGACGGGAAGGGGACAGTAACCAGCAATGGGGCGGAAACAGCAGTAGTAGAAGGGGATATCATTCATATCACTGGAGACGAGAGTTTCTCTTATCGCAACGGGGCAGATACCGTCTCCAGCCTTTATGTGGTCCTGACGAAAACGCCGAACGAGCGTTATGCCCAAAATATTTAACAATTGCTAAATAGGTCAGCCTTTGACGCCGAATGCTTCCAATCGTGAGTTGTAGGCCTGAGACGTGTACTGGAAGCCCTGATCCGAATGGAGCACGGCTTCCGAGACGTCTCTTTTTTCATGTCCAGATAATACCATTTACAGAGTTAAATGAGCTTTTTCAGATCTTCGATGTTCTCTTTGTCCGCTTCATCCTTCACGTCATCCACCATACCTCTTGTCGAGTTGCGGAATTCGCGCAGCGTATCCCCGAATGCGCGGCCAAGCTGAGGCAGCTTCGCTGGCCCGAATATGACCAGGGCGATGAGCAGAATAATAATCAAACCCGAGACGCCAATATTGTTGAACATGTGAACTTCCTCCATTCGTTAACTGTTGGTAGGTAAAGCCGTCAGCCTGCGATAGTACAAGCTCGAAATGACGACACTGCATTCAAACAAGATGATTAACGGCACGACTACTGATAAATGCGACACGAAATCCGGTGGGGAAATGCATGAGCCGACGATAGCCAATCCCAAATAGGCATGCTTCCTTATGCCTCTTAGCTTCTCCGGGGTCAACAGCCCGAGCCTGGTCAGAAACAGGATGACGATCGGCATCTCGAACGCGACGCCAAGCGGGAACACGACATTGAACATAAACGAAAAGTACCGGTCGATCCCATACGTTTCCATCGCGCCGATGCTCTGGTTCATTTTCATCAGAAACTGAAGCATCATCGGAAATACGACGAAATAGCTGAATGAAATGCCGATGAAGAATAGAAGGAACGAAGCCGGCACATAAGCCAAGGTCACCCGCGCCTCCTCGTCCGTCAGACCGGGCCGCACAAAAGCCCAAATCTGATAAAACAGTACCGGCAGCGAAATTAGTACTGAAAACAAAAACGC
Source organism: Paenibacillus sp. MER TA 81-3 (assembly GCF_023713585.1). NCBI lineage: Bacteria > Bacillati > Bacillota > Bacilli > Caryophanales > Paenibacillaceae > Paenibacillus > Paenibacillus sp. MER TA 81-3. The sequence goes on along the minus strand of NZ_JAMAWB010000024.1, from coordinate 65,352 downwards.
GCATTTCATATAAATAAACAACCCGTCGGTAAAGGAGAATACGTTCCATTCGATTCGGACGAGAAGCGGCCTCGATTTTAACAACAGCAAAATGTGTGGAGACAAATATAACCCTGCGCAGAGCGCTAGCACGAACCAAATGAAGAACAAAATCAATCGCTTCCGGAGCTCGGTAAGATGAACGATTAACTCTTCCTGGCTGTTCATCATGTCACTCTCCTGTCGTCATATGCATTCAGGGGAGAAGGACCTCTATACCAAAGGCCCTCCCTCTTTCACATACTTCAAAACACCTTCAGCCGCTCGGTAAGCGAGCGCCCCTACGGTCCCTGTCGGATTGTAGCCGCTATTGTGGGCAAAGGCCGAGGCCCCGACGACGAACACATTATCGGCATCCCACATCTGCAAGTAGTTGTTGATCGCTGATGTAGCCTTGTCCGCTCCCATAATGACTCCGCCCGTATTGTGCGTCGATTGGTACGGCACGATATTGTAGGCGGCCAGCTGGCTGCTCGATCCGATGGTGGTTGGCTTCATTTCCTGCATAATTTGCTTCGTTTTCTCAGACATAAATTTCACAAGCTCGCGGTCCTGATCCTCGAAATCATACGTAATCCGCACGAGTGGGATACCGTAGGCGTCCTTATAGGTAGGGTCTAAATCCACATAGTGGTGTCTCCATGGCATACTGGCGCCCTGCGGAGCTATCGTCAGCACCCGGTTCGCATACTTGATGGACGCTTGTTTAAATTCCTTGCCCCATGTCGGCGTGCCCTTCGGCACGGAATTGTTCGCTATCGGGCGCAATCCGGTTTGGGACAAGCGTATGCCGGCACCGTGAATGAAGTTGAGATCGGCATGATCGAAGTTGTCCCCGTTGAAATCGTCGATTTCGCTGCCCAGCGCGCCCGCGCCCGCATATAAATTGAACTCCTTATCGTCGTAGAAACCAACAGCGCTTCCGCCTTGCACTTGGTAGGCATAGTTTTTACCAATAATCCCCGTTCCGTCTGCAGGGTTGTATGGCTTGCCCAGCTTGGAATGAAGCAGTAATCTGATGTTATTGAACACATAGCTGGCCAAAATGACAACGTCGGCCGGCTGTTCGAATTCTTCCCGTGTCATCGGGTTGATATAGATGACGCCCGTCGCTTTGCTGCCGTTATGCAGCAATCTCGTGACGTTAGCATAGGTTCGGAGCTCAAGGTTGCCCGTCTTCTCGGCCACCGGTATGACGGTAACGACCGGATCTGCCTTCGCGCCGTACTCGCAACCGAAGCGTTCGCAAAACGCGCAATATTGGCAGGCCGCCCGCGCGATGCCGTCCGGATTCGTATAATTCGCGGACAAGTTCGCGGATGGCATCATATAGGGATGGAATCCGAGCTTTTTGGAAGCATCCTCGAACAGTGTAATGGCCGGTGTTTTCTTCATCGCCGGTGTCGGGAACGGATTCGACCGTTTTCCTACCATTGGATTTTGCTCCGGTTCGCCAGAGATGCCCGCCATTTTTTCGTACTTGTCGAAGTACGGCTCCAATTCGTTGTATGTAATTCCCCAATCCTGAATGGTCATGCCTGCCGGAATCTTATTTTTCCCGTACCGTTCCACCGTCTTGGAATATATCTCAAAATCATAGGGCAGAAAGCGGAACGATTGGCCATTCCAGTGGATGCCTGCGCCGCCCAATCCTTCGCTGAGCAGGAACGATCCATGAGTGCGCATCGGGAGGGCACGCACCTTCTCTGTATTCCGAAATGTAACGGTTTCCTTGGACAGGTCCTGCATTAAGTCATATCGCTGTGCATAGCGCACCTCGTCATGGACCATATAGTAGTCCGAGGTCTGCCTGCTCTTGCCCCGCTCGAGGCCGACGACTTCTATGCCTGCTTTCGTAAGCTCAGCGGCGATGATGCCACCGGCCCAACCCATACCGACAATAACGACAGGTACTCTAGGTAGTTTCGTAGCCATACGCAGTCCTTTCCCCTTATTTAATGAGTCATATGTTCGTGCAAGCTTTTCGGTTCGATCTTGACGAACTCCGGCTTATCTATAATGTTCAGGTAGCTCATCTGATTGCCTGGATAGTTCCGCATCTTCCAGCCCATCATATTTTTGTTGCCGCCGTACAATGGATCGGAATAGGCGCCTTCCAGCGTCAAGGATCGCAGCATTTTGAAGAAAGAAGCGGTCGTATCGCCGTTCGATAAGATAACATCTTTACCGGTCTCGAATGATTTCAGCACTTCATCCTTTTCGTTGTCCTCCAGTTCGGTGAACGGCTTATTGTATTTTTTCATACTGAAGCCCTTCAATGCATCGAGCCCCATCGAGAACAATTCGTGCCGCTTAATGCTCGGATACTCACCTTGCGTCATTTCCCCTTTGAAAAACGGCCCCATCATATAATCCCGCGCATTAATGCCCCATTGGTTCGCCAGCTGATGGTCGATATAATAGGCAGCACCAAGTTCAATCGCTCCTGGTCCGAGCTCGTCCTTAGGGAATATCCGCTCGACTGCCGCTTCCGTAATGCGGAACTGCTCCTGATTGAAATACATGAGCGCCTGATTGAAATCCGCTGCTGGAGGCTGCACCTCCGGAGTTGCCGCAGGTGGCTGTTCCTTCGGCTTTGTGAGCGAATTGTTGAGAACCGCCCCTACGACCCCGCCGACGACGACACCCCCAAGCGCTGCACCTGACACTTTCAAGAAATTGCGCCGGGAGCCGCTTCGAGGCTGGTTTTCTTTATGTTCTGGCACAGTACTCCTCCTCGTCCTGCATCCAACTCTTCTCTTCCATGTTGGTAAACTTACTATTTCCGCCATATCGGAAACTATGCACAAAAAAGGCAGAGCTCCTGCCCCGCCTCATGCTTGCAACTATAGCTGCTATGAATCGATCTTATTACTTCTTCGCCGCCAGCCAATCTGTGAGCGCCTTGATTTCATCTTCGCTCAGCACGCCCTTAAATGCCGTCATCCCATTGCCGCCGTTGTGAATGATGTTCGAAATTTCTTCCGGCGTTCTTTTAGCCCCTACTTTCTGTAAATTCGGTCCGACCTGTCCGCTGAGATCAGATGCATGACAAGCAAGACAGTTCTGCTTATATACAGCTTGAACATCAACATTAGTTGTAGTTTGGCCCGGGGTCTGTCCTTGCGTCTGACCTTGATTCTTCTTTTGGGACTGTTCTTTATCTGTATTGGTCTTTGAACCGCATGCGGTTAGTCCAAGGACAAGAACGACTGCCAGCAGCATCATTGTAACTTTTTTCATCACTTTACACCTCTAATCATCCTAGGAATAGCGTTAGGTTATCCGAAAGACTTACCGTTCATTCTTGGTCAGAGGCCGGAACGAGTCAATTAAATTGTGCACAATTTAATTGACTAAAATTAAAATTAATGATATAAATAATAATAGAAATAAGCGATTCCAAATATCATTGAGTATGTGAATGCAAAGGAGCGAACAATGATGACAACGGTTTATGATTTCTCAGTCAAGACGCCAAGCGGTGACATGAAATCTTTGCGAGACTATGAAGGTCAGGTCATTCTGGTCGTCAATACGGCAAGCAAATGCGGCTTTACGCCCCAATTCACAGAGCTGCAGCAATTGTATGATAAGTATAAAGAGCGCGGCTTGGTCATCCTCGGATTTCCGTGCGATCAATTCAACAAGCAGGAGTTCGACGACATCGGTGAAACAATGGAATTTTGCCAATTGAACTATGGTGTCAACTTCCCGATGTTTGCCAAGGTGGACGTGAAAGGGCCGGAAGCGGAGCCGCTCTTTACACATTTGATTTCGGAGAAAAAAGGACTGCTCGGCAGCGACGTCAAATGGAACTTCACCAAGTTCCTCGTGGACCGATCCGGTCAGGTCGTGAAGCGCTGCGCGCCGCAGACGAATCCTGCTAAAATGGAAGACGAAATTACGGCCTTGCTGTAAGGTGTAACGAGGAGTTGCTTACGATGTCAACACAGTCTGAAGCTCACGAAGCGAACGATAGCGATAGCTTGCTAAAGCTGGATAATCAGTTATGCTTCGCCGTTTATGCCGCATCGCGGGAGATGACGAAGCTGTACCGTCCGCTGCTGGAGCGGCTGGACATTACGTATCCGCAATATTTGACGCTGCTGGCGTTGTGGGAGCGGGATGGAATGACGGTCAAGTCATTAGGCGCCCGGTTGTATCTCGATTCCGGCACATTAACGCCGATGCTGAAGCGCATGGAGCAGCAAGGGTTGCTAGAGCGGATGCGCGATCCAGAGGACGAGCGCAAAGTCATTATTACGCTCACGGATAAAGGCCGGGCCATGAAGGACGAGGCAAAGTGCATCCCTCAGCAATTGGCTGGGCAGGTATGCAAGCTGACCGATGCTCCCGATAAACTGCTGCAGGACCTTCATTCTCTCCTGGCACTGCTGCGGCAAGCGAATACGGAAGTTCATGAATAAAACGTTGACATCCGGGAAAGATGTCATATAATTAAAGTTGTTTTAAAGGTCAAATTGCAACCACTCATTACATGAACAATCAGATATAGTCATTAAGCCGATGATGAGCATCCAACTCAGAGGCGTTCTCGTTAAGGCATCGGCATTCCGATGCTCCTAAGCTAACCGGCACCGCCCGTTACCGCGGAACCAAGAGGATCCATCGCGCATATGCGTCGTGGATCAAGTTGGGTGGCACCGCGAGCTTGCGCTCCTCGTCCCAATCGGATGAGGGGCGCTTTCTGTTTATTTTCGGATATGCGAACGGTGAAGGAGACGGTGAACGATGTTGGACATGAAATGGATACGAATGAATGCGGAACAGGTACAGAGGGCGGCCCAGCTAAAGGGCATGGCTTTCGATGTGCAGGAGCTCCTATCATGGGATGCAAAACGAAGAGACTTGCTGCAAATTACGGAAGCGATGCGTCAGGAACGCAACACCTCTTCGGGGCAGATCGCTGTGCATATGCGCGCAGGGGACAAGGAACCAGCCGAGCGGTTAAAGGAGCAGGTCCGCCGGCTGAACGAAGAGCTTGGCCGGTCAGAGCAGGAATTGGAGGAGGCCGAACGGCAATACCATCGGCTCCTGCTGCTGGTGCCCAATCTTCCTTCGGATGATTCGCCCGTCGGCCTTACTGATGCGGACAATGTCGAAGTACGGCGATTCGGAGAACCCCGCACGTTCGACTTCCCTCTGCTCGACCATGTGGAATTAGGTGAACGGCTCGACCTGTTCGATATCCCGCGTGGCGTGAAGGTGGGCGGCGCACGGAGCTATTATTTGAAAAATGCTGGGCTCCTGCTGCATCGCGCCGTGCAGCAATTCGCGATCGACATGCTGATGGATCGCGGCTTCACCATTATGGACGTGCCGCTGATGGCGCGCCGGGATGCCCTCATCGGCACAGGCTTCTTCCCGCTCGGAGAGGACCAATGCTACGCCATTCCCGACGAGCAGCTATGGCTTGTAGGCACCTCGGAGGTGAGCCTCGTCTCCTATTATGGCGACGAGATCGTCGATATGAGCGAGCCGATCCGGCTCGCAGGCGTGTCAGCCTGCTTCCGGCGAGAGGTCGGTTCGGCAGGACGGGACGTGCGCGGCTTGTACCGCGTGCATCAATTCGCTAAGGTGGAGCAGGTCATTCTCGCCCCGAATGATGCTGCGGTGTCTAACCGCCTGCTTGAAGAGATGGTCGGCCATGCCGAAAGCATCCTGCAGGCGCTGGAGCTTCCTTATCGCGTCGTGGCTGTCTGCACCGGCGACATGTCGCAGAAGACGTTCAAGCAGTACGACATCGAGACATGGATGCCTAGCCGCGAGGCTTATGGCGAGACCCATTCGGCGTCGAACCTGCACGACTTCCAAGCGCGGCGCATGAACATCCGCTACCGCGACACGGAGGGCCAGCTGCAGTATTGCCATACCTTGAACAATACGGCGGTCGCCACGCCGCGCATCCTCATTCCGCTGCTTGAGAACCATCAGCAGGCGGATGGCTCGATCCGCATTCCCGAGGCGCTTCGCCCTTACATGCGCGGCATGGCAGAGATTCGGCTGTAGCCGCTAGCCGCTATATGCAATAACAACATGCGGATGCCCGCTATCCTGTCTTCATTTTCCATGGATAGCGGACATCTGCTTTAGCTTTTTATTCCGGTTGAGTGGCCTTCATATAACGTTCGGTACGTCCATTCCTTAGCGATTTTGTCATCTTCCAAGGCAAGGATAGGATGTTAGCAGCATCTATTGGAAAATGTACAGTAAAATGTAGGAAGGATGCGGCTAAACGTCATTTGGACTGTATTTAGTCCAGTGGATTCGGCTGTTTTTCAGCGATTGCTGCGGAATGAATGTCAAAACATTGGATAAATTCCAATGGAACCCGCCATTAAGAAATGTACGTGCTGTTTCATTGTACGTTATCCAATCTAGGATGAGAGAAGAGAGAGCCGGCCTCCCCCTTCTGCCTTATAGGTGCGCAGATTCAGGTTCACATATCGTTCTTTCGTGTCTTGCTTTCGAACGCTGGCATCTATAGACGGCAGTCCGTGTACACCAGAGGCTGCTGCCGTCTATCAGTATCGCGAACGCCTTTTACGCCTGCCGAGCGCGCCTGCCAGAACGAAGCCGATGATGACGAGCAGGATGCCAATGCTGTCAACGCCGACATCGATGGCGTGTCCGGTCCGACCGGGGACGAAGCTCTGATGCCATTCGTCGGACATCGCATAGAGCAAGGTGAACAGCGCCCCGAGCACAATGCCCCCTGTTCGCTGTAGACGCAGCGCCAGAGCTAATTTGATCGACAAAAAAGCGAGTAGCGCGTACTCCGCGACATGTGCCGTCTTGCGAATGAAAAATTCCACAAAATCATACGGCTTCGTCCACGTGACAAGACCGCCGTCATAATAGAACTCCATCTGCGGAATCCAACGTTCCACCATGTCCATCGGCAGCCATGACGCCAGCGTAGGCCGGAGATCCTGGTGTGTGTAGGGCTCCGACGATTTGTAGAAAATAAACGCCATCCAAAGCAGCGTCAACACGAACCACCATATGGCCCGCTTATTGCGTAAATTCATTACTTACAGGACCTCCCTTATGCCTTGTTATCTATCTGTTCGCCATCCGTCCGTTTCTCGCCCGGTATCGCTGTAATCGCATCCGCGTGAGAGCGCAGTGATTTCGACACTTCGAACTTGCCCAACTGCGTAGTGCTGCCATCCCCGCCGATCTTTCCGTAGGTTACTGCATCCTGGACCGGGAACGAATGGCTGAAGTAGACCGCCCTGTCTTCTTGCTCCGGCTTCTTGCCGAACTCTTCGATAAATTTATCGGAGTTGCTGCCCATACGTCCTTGCCATATCACTTCGGCCAAGCCATCGCTATTAATAACGATATAGCTCATAATGTCTTTGACGCTGTAATAATAGCGCAGCGCCTCCCCTTCAGGAAACTGAATGCTTACCGCAAATCCTTCAGCACGCGGCAACAGCTCCCGATTCGGATATACGGTTGGTAAACGAAGCACTTCCTTGCGTGCATCCTCCAAGCTTCCGGTTCGGATAACCTCATCCCGATTCACCCGCTCGGGCGTGCGGATGACGGCCATCTTCTTCGCTTCGTTCCACACCACTTTGCCTCCCAATGCTTCACTAATGAAGCGCAGCGGCACATACGTATGCCCATCGATAATGCGTACCGGCGCGTCCAGATTCACTTGTTTCCCATTCACCGAAGCGTGCGCTTCGTCAGCCACCAGCTTTACTGTCTTCGTTTTGTCAGCGGGATACACCCAGACCGTCTTGTTCTTCGCATCCCAATTGTACGTAATATCTTGCTTGTCTTTTTTGTCCTGCTTATCAAAGTAGCTATAATCGTCGAATGCGTAAAGAGGGACCATAATATAGTTGTTTTCCCATTTCCATTCCGATATATCGTACCCGTTCATATACACCTTCACGTCGCTCTTCGACGAGGCCGCTTGCGCTGATTGTGCCGCTGTTCCGACGAATCCGAACCATAAGGACAGACAGAGTGCGGCGACTAACCATTTTCTCATTTCACTTCTGCTCCTCTCTTAGTGGATGTACATTTGACTTGAGCGCTTCTTTTTCTTCTTTAATGCTTCTCTCTTCTATAGACCGAACCCTTCTTGCAAATGTTGCAAATTTCGACGCATTCCCTTCGATACACAAAAAACATCCCCCGCAGCGATATTATCGCCCGAGGGATGCTCTATAGGTCTGACATTATGGGATGACAGCAATCACTTCAATCTCGACAAGCCCGTCCTTCGGCAGACGCGCTACTTCTACGGCGCTTCGTGCTGGATACGGCTCGGTGAAGTATGAGGCATATACTCCATTCACCTTCTGAAAATCATTCATATTCTTCAAGAACACCGTCGTCTTGATGACATGTTCCATACCGGAACCCGCCGCTTCCACAATAGCCTTCACGTTGTTAAGCGAAAGCGCTGTCTGCTCCTCCACGGTCGGCGGAAACGCTCCTGTCGAAGCATCCATGCCTAACTGGCCGGAGGTAAACAGCAGCTGTCCGTACCGGACCGCTTGAGAGTAAGGGCCGATCGCTCCCGGTGCAAGCGTTGTGTTAATCTGGTGTGTCGCGGGATGTTCCGCGGGGATTGCATCTTCATGCATTTCAACCAACTCCTTCTTGAATTTGTGGCGTTGCGGCTGTTACAAAGATACCGTCTTGCCTGCTCCGCCAGAGACCGACGAATTGTGAGATTGCTCTTCGTCAGATTGGTACTCCTTCAACATCTCCGCCTGCTGTTCTGGCGTCAGCTTGGCAATACCGAAGCCAGTGAAGCCCCAGATCGTCGCGAAGATGATGCCTGTCCAGCATAGGACCGCCCATGGCAAATAGTCGAGCGTCGCTACGCCTAGCGTGCCAGCCATGTAAGCCCCGGCCGCAGTCCACGGCAGAATCGGTTCGGTTATCGCAGCGGAATCCTCTACGGTACGTCCGAGGTTCTTCGGATGCAAGCCGCGGCGGATATACGCCTCGCGCAGCATTTCCCCTGGCATCAGGATAGAGACTTGGCCGTTGCTCGTTACCCCAATCATCGTCAAGCCGGTGATGATGGTCGCTACAATCAGCGACCCGGTGGAATGAACCAGCTTCAGCAGCTTGTTGACGATTAATTCGAGTGACTTCGTTACAGAAATCGCTCCGGCGAACGATATCGCACAGAAGCAGATGAGCAGTGTTCCCATCATGGAATTCATGCCGCCGCGGTTCAGCAAACGCGGAATATCGGCGATAACCGCGGAAGCATCGAAGCCAGGAAGGGTAACCATTGAGATATTAAATCCGTTCACAACGGATGCCACCACATCGTGCAGCGAAAATCCTTGAAATATCATTCCGTTCGCCATCGCGAACATGGACGAGATGAGCATAACCGGAATCGTCGGCTTTTTCCCTATTGAACCATATAAAATAATGAGCACAGGGACGACGAGCAGCAGATTCCAATCGTATATCGTGTCGAGCGTGCTCATAATCGTGCCGACCTTCTCCGGAATTTCCACACCTTCCGCATTCGTGTTCAGACCGGTAATGACATACACAATTCCTGCAACGAGGAAGGAAGGAAGCGTCGTATAGAGCAAATGACCGATATGCTCATACAGATTCACACCAGTGGACAGCGCAGCAATGTTCGTCGTATCGGATAGCGGAGACAGCTTGTCCCCGAAGTAAGCACCAGCGACGACCGCACCGGCGACAGCGGCCAGATTGGCGTCCATTCCAGCTCCTACTCCCATGAACGCCACGCCAATCGTTCCCGCCGAGCCCCATGAGGTGCCTGTACATACGGACACGACCGAAGTGACCAGGAAGGCTGTCACGAGCAGGAACTGGGGATCGATGATTTTCAAGCCGTAATAAATCATCATCGGGATCGTACCGCCAATCATCCATGCGCCGATCATAAGTCCGACCGTAATCAAAATAAGCATGGCCGGCATCGTCTTGGCAATTTTGTGCGAGATCGAATCCAACACATCATTGTAGCTGTATCCAAGCTTGATTGCGATGATGCCTGCAACCACCGCTGAAATAATAATGAGCGGCTCCGGCGGAAGCTCGAACAACACATACCCTAAGCTAAGCAGAATAACCATCGTGATCACTGGAAGTAAAGCTAAAAATAACGTCGGCTGCCGTTTCAAACTTCCCGTCTGTTGTTTAGCCATGTGAGTACTCCCCCTGGGATGTAATAGATGTTAGAATCTGTCTTGCTTACACTTTGCGAAGCGGATACGTTCGTTTCATACGGTTCAGTGCTTCGGCAAGCAAGGCGCGCGGAGTGGCGACATTCAAGCGGATAAATCCTTCCCCGCCCGGACCGAAGGAAGTACCCCAGCTTACGTTGACCCGGGCCTCTTGCTCGAGCCAGCGCTTCAGTTCCTCTTCCTTAGCGCTTACCGCTGTACAATCCACCCACAGCAGATAAGTTCCTTCTGGCTTGTCGATGCTCAGCTCTGGAAAATGCTCGGCGAAGAACGATCTCGTAAACGCGATATTATCGTCAATGTAACCCCTTACAGAACTGAGCCAGTCGTCACATTCAGTGTAGGCCACCTCCAATGCCGGTACGGCAAAGAAGGTTGGATTGTGAATTCCCGCCTGCTGCAAGCTCATCTTAAAGTGATCTCGCAATCGTTCATTCGGAATGATGATGTTCGCAATTTCAAGACTGGCCAGATTGAACGTCTTCCCCGGAGAGGTGCAGATGATCGAGCGCTGTGCAACCTCCTCCGACAGCTTGGCGATAATCGTATGCTCATGCCCTTCGTGGATGAAGTCAGCGTGAATATCGTCGGACACGATGAGCGCATCGTAGCGGCAGCACAGCTCCGCAATACGCTCCAGTTCTTCACGAGTCCACACCCGCCCGATTGGATTATGGGGAGAACATAACAGCACAAGCTTGACCCCTTCCCGCATCCGCTGTTCCATGTCCTCGAAGTCGATGACATACTTCCCTTGCTCGCGGAGGAGCGGGCTTTCCACCAGCAGGCGCTCATTTAACGTAACCGTTTTCGCAATCGGTTGATATGCAGGCGTATGGATTAAGATCCGGTCGCCCTTCTCTGTGAACTGCTGCACGACGAGAGATACCGCCTGTACGATGCGCGGGCAAAAGACGATCCACTCCTCGGGAACGCTCCAGCCGTAAGCGCTATCAACCCATCGCTGAACGGCCTGATAATATGGCGCGAACGGATCGGTATATCCATAAATGCCGTGCTGTGCCATCTCCGTCATTTTGTCAATTACCGCTTGCGGTGTACGCAAGTCCATATCAGCAACCGACAGGGCAAGCATGTCCTTGCCCATCGTCTCCGCCATTCCATCCCATTTGGCGCAATTCGTGCCGAAGCGACTGACGATTTCATCAAAAATTGCTGGATTCACAGCCATTACCGCCACCTTCCTTTCGTTTCATCTCGTGATGTATTTATTTTAACTTCTGCAAATACCGGTAGACGGTAGGTTCGGAAATGGACAGCGCCTTAGCTACTTGGGACACGCCACCCTTCATCAGGAACACTCCCAGTTCATTCAATTCCTTCACGATATCCATTTTCTCCTTGGAAGACAGACGTTCCGGCGGCACGCTCACTTTCCCCAACACCGACGTAATCATGTCATGAAGCAGGTCATCGACGTTGCCTTGCAAATATTCCGCAGCCGGATTTTCCTCTGGGGCATTCAGCTCCGCAGGCGCAGAGAGAGAGCCTCCGAGAAGTAAATGCTGAATCCATTCCGCCGCCACATCCAGATGAGAGATGTCGATGTTCAAGCACATCAGTCCGACGAGCTCTTCCCCTTCATTTTTAATGAAATAGGTAGAAGAGCGGAACGCTTGGCCATGGGAACCCCGCGCTTTGTAGTTCGTGATGAACTGCTGTTCCCTATAGGCCCCGCCCTTCAACAACTTCAATACAAGGTCGGTGGATCCGTCTCCCACTTTGCGGCCGCTGATGTGGCCGTTCTCTATAAAAATGATGGAATGCTCCGGGTCGCTAATATCATGCACGACCACTTCACATTTCGGACCGATAATCGAAGCGATAAATGAGGCCATAGGGAAGTAAGATTGCAATAGAACCCGATTGGGGTGTGCCGCAAGTTGTTCCATAAGAGCCCTCCTTCTTGTATGTAACCAATTAAAAGATAATGTTTAATAATGACTATATAAGTCGAACTATAAGGGGATACGGCAACTAGATGCATTTCTTATAATAAATTATTATCTTGATAATATATTATTATCTTTATAAAACGTTTTCAATAGTTATTTTTGGAAATTGAGAAAAAAAGAAAAAGCCCCGTAACGGCAGCGGCACATTACGGGACTTCGTAAGACTTGGCATAACTTTATAGGGACACTTTGTATGTTCCATACTTCCTCTTAAAGCTTATTTATCGTCATCCGGTGGCAACATCCGACATGAACAATTGCTCGAGAAAGGTTTTTAATCCCTTTACGGTTCGCCTCCGATAACGACGTATTACAGCTTCACCCGCTGCAGCCGCAGTGCATTCAGCACGACAGATACCGAGCTGAGCGCCATGGCCGTGCCCGCAATCCATGGAGCCAGCAGTCCAAGCGCCGCAATCGGAATGCCGATTGAATTGTAGGCAAGCGCCCAAAATAAGTTCTGACGAATGTTGCTCATCGTCTTGCGGCTCATATAAATCGCATCAGGGATGCTGTTCAGGTCGCCGCGCATCAGCGTCACATCAGCCGCTTCCATTGCGACGTCGGTTCCGGTGCCGATGGCCATCCCGATATCCGCCATCGCCAGCGCCGGCGCGTCGTTGATGCCATCGCCGACCATCGCGACTTTCTTGCCTTGCGCCTGCAGCTTCTTCACTTCCGCCGCTTTGCCTTCCGGCAGCACTTCAGCCAACACATGCTCGATGCCAGCCTGATACGCGATTGCCTGGGCTGTGCGTTCGTTGTCCCCGGTAATCATGATGACTTCGATTCCCATTTGCTTCAGACGTGCAACTGCTGTTGTCGAAGTGTCCTTAATCGTATCGGCGACGGCAACGATGCCCGCGTATTGTCGATCGACCGCAATTAGCATGGCCGTCTTGCCGTCTTGCTCCAGTCGGGACATGCGTTCGAACGCATGCTGCGCTTGTACATCGTATCTGCCCATCAGCTTGCGTGTACCGGCAAGAACTTCTTTGCCTTCCACGACAGCGCGTATCCCGTACCCTGGCATTGCTTCAAATTCATCCGTTGCCGTCAATGCAATCCCTTTGTTCACTATCCCGCTCACGATCGCCTCCGCCAGCGGATGCTCCGAATCTTTCTCGGCAGAACCGACCAAGCGCAGGAACGCAGCTTCATCGATGCCCTCAGCAACAACGTCTGTCAGTTCCGGCTTGCCTTTCGTAATCGTACCGGTCTTATCAAGTATGATTGCTTCAATTTTGTGCGTAGATTCGAGATGCTCTCCGCCCTTGAACAGAATGCCCCACTCGGCAGCGCGGCCCGAACCGGCCATAATTGAAGTCGGCGTAGCCAGGCCGAGAGCACATGGACATGCGATAACCAGTACGGCAATCGCGATTTCAAGCGCACCTGCGAAGTTGCCGGGATCTACCGTGAAATACCATACAAAGAAAGAGATGAGCGCAATACCGACCACAATCGGAACGAAGATGCCGGAAATAACGTCGGCGACCCGCTGAATCGGGGCTTTCGAGCCTTGCGCTTCTTCCACGACTTTGATGATTTGCGCCAAGGCAGTTTCCCTCCCGACCTTGGTCGCGCGAATTTTCAATCTGCCGTTTTTGTTAATCGTCGCGCCGATGACTTGGTCCCCGGCATTTTTATCGACAGGAATACTTTCTCCCGTCAACATCGATTCATCGACAGAAGATGTTCCTTCCAGCACTTCTCCATCCACTGGAATCTTTTCGCCCGGCTTCACCAGCACGACATCCCCGGCAAGGACCTCCTCCACCGGAATGGTCAGCTCCTGTCCGTCGCGGACGACCAGAGCCGTCTTGGCCTGCAATCCCATCAGCTTCTTAATCGCTTCAGAGGTGCGGCCTTTGGCAAGCGATTCGAACAGTTTGCCGAGGATGACAAGAGTAATGAGCACGGCACTAGTCTCGTAATACATTTCCGGACCATGGTGTCCGTTAGCGCCTTGCACAGCCCATTGAATGGTCAGATAGAGGCTGTAGAAGTAAGCCGCCGAAGTCCCCAGCGCAACCAACACGTCCATGTTGGCGCTCTTGTTGCTGAGCGCCTTGTACGCTCCGACATAGAATTGCTTCCCGATATAGAATTGGACCGGTGTGGACAACGCCAGTTGGAACCACGGATTCATGAACAATTCAGGCAGCCATATCCATGACGTGAAGGAAAAGTGGCTGACCATCGACCATAGAAGCGGGAATGATAGAATCGCAGATGCAATCAGCTTGCGCTTCTGGCGCGTCACTTCCTGCTTGCGGTGCTCTGCTGGCTCTCCCTGATCCTGCTTCGGCACTGCCGTATAGCCAAGCTTCTCCACCCGCTGCTGCATATCTTGAACCGACAAGTCCGCCGGATTGTATTCCACACGAGCCGTTTCCATTGCAAAGTTAACTGTGGCTGAAGCAACGCCAGGGATCTTGTTGAGCGTCTTCTCGATTCGGGTTGCGCAAGCCGCACACGTCATACCGCCAAGCTGCAAATCGACCGTATCCTTCACGGTATCATAACCAAGCTTCTGAATCGCTTCTTCCATTCGTCCGGCATCAGTCTTGCCTGGATCATACGTGACCGTCGCCCGTTCCATGGCAAAATTCACATTCGCTTCCGCAACGCCCTCGAGTTTATTTAACCCTTTCTCGATCCGATTTGCGCAAGCTGCACAGGTCATGCCTGCGATTTGTAAAGAGGTTTGCTTTATTCCCTTACCAGTAGCGTCCATAAAATAACACCTCACCTGCTTCTTAGCCTCGCGTTCGTTCTGAAAAGAAAGCCGCCCTTGCGTCGGACGGCTTGTCATTACACGATGTCGTAGCCCTGATCTTCGATTGCTTCTTTAATCGCATCCAGCGTCAGCTGGCTCTCATCATACTCTACCGTTACTTTACCTGCCGCCAAATCCACTTTTCCGCTCGCACCCAATTGCTTCATCGCATTTTCAACAGAGCTTACGCAGTGGCCGCAGTTCATTCCTTCAACGTTCAACGTCACAGTTTGCATCTTATTCAAATCTCCTTTTATATATCATTTCATTGAATTGTTAACCCTCATCGATACGTACAGCGTTCGTTCTTCTAGTGTGCCGCATTCGCACTCTGAGTATCATGCGGCTTGCCGTAACCGCTAGCGACCGAAAGAAGTTCACCTCCTCGTTTTTAGTATACCCCTCTACCCTATATCAGTCAACAGCTTTATACAGTAGGTACCCACCCTATTTTATAATGCATAGAAAATGGGATTCTCTCGAATCCCTGCAACTTTCATTTCATTAATTTGTTCATTGTCGTCAATATTTCATCAATCACTTCGTGATCGCCCTCTTGGATGCGTTCGATTACGCAGCTCTTCATATGATGCTCCAGCAACAGCTTGCCCACCCCGTTCAAGGCCGCTTGAATCGAAGAAATCTGATTCAACACATCGTCGCAATACGTGTCCTTCTCAATCAGTCCTTTGACGCCGCGTATTTGCCCCTCGATTCGGTTGAGACGGGTAATTAAATTCTTCTTCGTCTTCTCAGAGTGGTGGCTCTTGCGATCATTAGAGACTGCACAACAGTCATGTTCTAGATTATTCTCGTCCATACAATCTCCTCCTAGAGGTTGTTCCAAAAGTCCCCTTTTGAACAAGCACATCTCTATATGAATCACAGTGTAGCATAGTCCCCCCACCTATGCAAAACG
Source organism: Paenibacillus sp. MER TA 81-3 (assembly GCF_023713585.1). Taxonomy (NCBI): domain Bacteria; kingdom Bacillati; phylum Bacillota; class Bacilli; order Caryophanales; family Paenibacillaceae; genus Paenibacillus; species Paenibacillus sp. MER TA 81-3. The sequence continues at coordinate 49,395 of NZ_JAMAWB010000024.1, read as the reverse complement.
ACTGTTGATTATACATTCATTCATTGTCAGCTTGTATGACCCCGCTTCGCAAGGAACTATCTTCCGAACTCGCCATGGTCATGCAGGCGATGATGCTTCTTATGTAGTTATCTTGCGAACAAAAAAGGTCCTGCATTCCCATTCGGAAATGAAGACCTGATTCCCCTTCATCTCACGTGCCGTTACGCAATTCCTCTCTTGAAGCGACACTTCATCATCCATTTGCGCTCATGACGCTTCTTATAGCGCGGCAGCGCTCGGTAGATGTGAATCGCTTCCTCCCATGCGTTCTTCGCGTCCTCTTGCTTCCCGATCTGCTCGTATAATAATCCTAGACGATAATAGGCTTCGCAGGAAGAAGATTGGATATGCTGGAATGATTGCAGCACTTCTATTGCCTTGTTCTTATCTGACTGCGAATACATCGCGGCCAGCCGCAGGTAAGGCTCACCATATTTGACGCGCGGATTGATTGCCAACGCGGTGCGAATCGCCGCGTCTCCCCTCTCGGGGTCTCCCGTATGAATGTAGCTGGTGCCGAGGTCATCCCAGTATTCAGCCGAATGGTCCATCGACTCCTGCAGCGGCTCCAGCAGGTGGCGGGCTTCACGGTAGTTCTTCCGCTCCATGAGCAAGCGCGCCAGTTCTTGCTTAGCCGAGATGTCATGCGGATTCGTGTGCAACTGTTGCTTCAGCTTCGAAATACGGTTCATCCGTTTCAAAGGCATAATCATGCTCGGTGAAAGACCGATAAACTGCCGGTCAATAATATAGATAAGGAGAAGCAATACGATAACGGCCAAAAACGGATTGCCTAACAGCCACCACAGCATGCTGAACCCAATTATCTTACTCACGGCAACGTTCACATCCCCTTCAAAGATGAACCTATCATACCATATTTTTGCTATTCCTGTGAATTCGGTTGCACATCGCGATCTATCTGGGACGTGACCGCATCGCTTGCCAAAACAGTGCGCATCGTTTGATAATGAAAGGTAAGAATATCGCTATAAAATTTCAACTCAGAAGGAGATACAAGACAGTGACAACACGATCTGAAAAAGAAAAAATGATCTGCGGCGAAATATATTTGGCAGGAGACAAGGAGCTTGTACGTGAGCGTGAGCAGGCAAGACGACTGACACGTCTATATAATCAAACAACGGAAACGGACGCTGAAGAACGCACCCGGCTGCTGCAAACGTTATTCGGAACGGTCGGCGAAGGGGTGTATATTGAACCAACCTTCCGTTGCGATTACGGCTATAACATTTATGTAGGCAAAGGGTTCTATGCGAACTTCGACTGCGTTATGCTGGATGTGTGTGAAATCCGGATCGGAGACAATTGCTTTCTCGCACCGGGGGTCCACATTTATACGGCAACCCACCCGCTTCATCCGCTGGAGCGAATCTCCGGCTATGAATACGGTAAGCCGGTAACGATCGGCGACCGCGTCTGGATCGGCGGACGTTCCGTCATTAACCCGGGCGTGACGATCGGCAATAACGTCGTCGTCGCTTCCGGAGCTGTCGTCACGAAGGATGTGCCGGACAATGTCGTGGTCGGGGGGAACCCGGCGCGCATCATCAAGACGATTGAAGTATAGACATGCGCAGCAGGCATGATGAAAGAGGCTATCCCGCCAGCACAATCCGCTGGTGGGACAGCCCCTTTGTCTATGTACACATCCTGTACATGTTCTACACTTGCAGCAACGTTAGAATAATCGAGGTCAGACCGAAGCACAGGTTAATCAGCAGCAGAAATGCCACAGCCTGCTTCTGATTCAAGCCAATCGCGAGCAAACGGTAATGCGCTTGGGAAGCATCCGCCTTGTACACCGGTTTCCCTTGCAGGAAGCGGCGGATGACAACGAAGACGTTGTCGAAGATCGGTACGCCCAAAGCCAGAATCGGGATGAACAAGGATAATACCGTCGCCTGCTTGAAGGCGCCGTCCAGTGCAATGACCCCAAGAATGAACCCAAGGAACGTCGCGCCTGCATCTCCCATAAATACCTTTGCCGGAGGTTTGTTATAACGCAAGTAGCCAACGGAAACCCCCACCAGAATAATAGCCATCATGGCGGATACGCTCTGTCCTTGCGCCAAGGCGACCGCAAAGAGCGTTCCTCCGGAAATCGCCGTCAGGCCGCCTGCCAGACCGTCCATTCCATCAGAAAAATTAATAACCGTCGTAACGCCGAATATCCACATGACCGTCAAGATGAACTGCATCCATCCAGGCAAACTGACGAATTCGTGCGTGAACGGATTGGTAAATCCTTCAAACTTAATACCGGCACTAAAGACTATAATTGCAGCACACACCTGCACCAACAGCTTGGGCAGCGCGGGGAATTCTTTGCCGTGCGTCTTATACCAGTCATCCACTGTACCGATTATCAGGATGAGCAGACCTCCGCCAAAAATGGCGATCGACTCCACCATGACATTGCGCACAAGCAACACGTAAGCGATGAAAAAACCGATAAAAATGGCAACGCTCGCCGTTAACGGGATCGGTTCCCGATGTATCTTCCGTTCACTATCTTTCCGCGGCTTGTCTACAAAGTCAATGTGGAATGCCATCTTCCGCAGCGGCGGGATAAGGAACATCACGATTAGGGATGAAATCAAAAAAGCCGATAGGTAGAGCATAAATTCCTCCTATATAATGCTTTCTTCGAGTAAAACAACCATACGATTCATTATAAGGATTTTCCCGTCCACGGCAACTAGCACCCGGTTCCTGCACCGATATCGAGCACCGTATCGTGCGCTTGAATCGGCAGCATCGTTATAATTTATTCAGCGGGAAGCATCTTTCTTCGTTCTGGAGAATCCAGCCTCCCCATCAGGCTCGGGTCAAATCGGCGTTCCGACATTCAAAATCCTCCTCGTATGCTTAAGTAAATCTCTCTCGAAGCCTTTCGAAGATGAGCAACCGATTTTCGTGTTTTTTCCATTCTACCATAATTCGCAATCGCCTCACCATGATGCTTCGGCAGCACACGGCTTGCATCGATAAGCGTGCACAGCGTACAGCTTAACGAACCCTCTTCGCTTCAGGATACGGGCCGCCTTCCTTACTTCTTTAGAACGGGACCCAAGAATGACGACGGAATCAAGCGTCGACAGTTCCTTCCTCCATACAAAAGGCAACCTGCCCACATAAATCGATGTCGAGCCCTCTATATGGCATTCTATATAGTCTACAGGATCCCGAATGTCGATGAGCTTGATAGTTGGATCCATCTGTATGAATTGGCACAAGGCAGCCGGTGTTACATAGGTTAGACCGGCGACCGGCCACATTTGCCAAATTTGATAACACAGAAACAGAATAATGAGCACCGCCAGCTCTATCCACCAATTCACGTCATTTCCTCCTCCATGAATCCTCTGCAATCATATACCCTACCAGGTATAAAAATCATATTAGCTATCATTATTAAAGTCAACCTTTCTTCAGTCCAAAATACAGGATTCGCAGCAGCCTGCAAAAATAGATTATAGATGTACCATATGCTATCATCAGAGTAGAAATTCGATGTTGAGAAGAAAGGTGTGAATCGTTGAATGCAATATCGCAAACTCGGCAAAACCGGATTGAAAGTATCCGTCATCGGCGTCGGAACGTGGCAGTTCGGCGGTGAATGGGGTCATGATTACACGCAGCAGGAAGTAGACCGAATTTTACATAAAGCAAAAGAAACAGGCATCAACCTGATCGATACGGCGGAATGCTACGGGGATCATCTGTCCGAATCGTTTATCGGCAATTTTCTGCAGCGGAACCAGCGGGAAGATTGGGTCGTCGCCACAAAGTTCGGGCACAAGTTCCACTCCCATCTCAAGCGGACGACCCAGTACGGTGCAGCAGAGGTGCTGCAACAGTTGGAGGATTCCTTGCGCGCATTGCGGACAGACTATATTGACCTATATCAATTCCACTCCGGAGACGATCAAGCATTCGACAATGACAGCTTGTGGACGATGCTGGATAAGCAGATACAGGCCGGCAAGATCCGCCATATCGGCTTGTCATTGAACAAGAGCAACAGCATGCATCAGACTTCCACTGCCAGCAAGGTCGGCGCCAGCGCGATTCAAGTCGTCTACAACCGCCTCGATCGTGAACCGGAAGCAGACGTCTTCCCTTCCTGCATCGAGCAGAACTTAGGCGTACTGGCGCGCGTTCCGCTCGCGAGCGGCTATTTGAGCGGCAAATACAGACCTGGAGCGGAATTCGCGGCGAACGATGTGCGCCATAACCACGATCGCGCCGCAGTCGATGAGAAGCTGAAGCAGGTCGAAGAAATTCAACGCACGGAAGTGCCAAAGGATGTCAACATGGCTGAATGGGCGCTTGCTTGGTGTCTGCGACACGAAGCGGTCACTTGCGTCATTCCCGGCTGCAAAAATGAAGCTCAGGTCGAAAGCAATGCTCGCGCTGCCCTTCATGCTCCAACTGACCATCCGCAGATTTGGAAAAATTGATACCGAAGAGTTCAGGACACGCCTGTGAAGCACGAGGTGTGTCTTTTTTTTGAATAAATAGCAGTATGTAATTTAATTCACAGAATAATCCCGCCATTTATAGTAACTTAAATATTGTTCATATGTTTATATTATTTACTTACTTTTTTAAAGTAGTAATGCTATACTAGTGTTACCAAATATCCCGATGAATTCGAGGAGGAAAACGAAATGATGAATGATTTCTTGACCGTCATCAAGGAAAGACGTTCTGCCAACAAATTTTTGCCAAATATCGAAATATCCGCTGAGGAGCTTGATGATATTTTCTCGCTCGTCAAATTCGCGCCATCCGCGTTCAACCTTCAGCATACGCACTATGTAACTGTCACGGATAAAACGCTAATGGACCAGATCTATGAAGCTGCCAATAAACAGTATAAGGTCAAAACCGCCTCAGCTGTCATTATCGTGTTGGGTGATACGGAAGCCCATCTGAAAGCGGGAGAATTGAACGAAGGACTGCTTCATCTCGGCGTCATGAGCAAACAAGAGTACGATATGACAGTGGAGGGCACGATACAATTTTATGAAGAACGGGGAGACACATTTAAGAGAGAGGACGCCATTCGCAACGCTAGCTTGTCCGCAATGCAATTCATGCTCGTTGCCAAAGCGAAGGGCTGGGATACTTGCCCAATGATCGGATTTGATCCCGATCAAGTACAGTCCATCCTTAATATCCCTGACAAATACATACCGGCCATGTTGATTGCGATCGGCAAAGAAGACACCTCCAGCCAGCGTCCGCGCGGTTACCGCAAACCGATCCGTGAATTCGTTACACATCAATCTTTTTAATCTTTTCGCGGCCACAGCAGCCCTACTTTATCGATACCGCAACCACTCTAAGCAGGGTGTCTCCGCCGTCATGCAAATGACATGGCATAGAGGCACCCTTTTCCTTTACTTGCTCAACTCCTGCACCGCGATGCGCGGTGTCTCTGGAATGATTGGAGTCGTCAGGAACGAACGTAGGACCTGAAGTCTACGGGAGGTTGAACCCATACAGTGATTATGCAAAAAGTATAACCGGTCGAAAGCAGCCCCGTCGCCTTCCTTTACCCTGCACAGTATTACACGGATTCCGCCTTACACAAATATTGTAATCATTCAACACTTAGGATATGGTTAGCATTAATATGATTTATGTGAAAGAAAGGAGATATAGTTATGAAGAAAATTTTAAATAAGTTATAACATATCTGCAAAACGCATCATTTCCATTATCATTCTCGAGCACCTCCTGAATCGCGCTCAATTCCATTTTCAAGAGTGTTCAAAAAATAATATTCGGAGGTCGTTGCAAAATGAGAACTGAAAAAGAAATGATGGATTTAATACTAACCACCGCCAAAGAAGATAAGCGAATCCGCGCTGTCATTATGAACGGATCGCGGACCAATCCAAATGTTAAGAAAGACTGTTTTCAAGATTATGATATTGTATATGTCGTCGAAGCCATCGAATCATTTACATCGGATCATAGCTGGGTTAATCGGTTTGGCGACAGAATGATCATGCAAATGCCCGAGGATATTTCTCTTATTCCAGCGGAAGAGAATGGATGTTTCCCTTATCTTATGCAGTTCACAGACGGCAATCGGATAGACCTTACTCTAGTGCCTATAGAGATGTCGGATGAACTCGTAGGGCGTGACAGCTTGAGTATCCTCCTTCTGGATAAAGATCAAATAATCGAACCGTTTCCTCAGGCGAGTGATGAAGACTACCTTATAAGGCAACCGACTGCGAAGCTATTCTCGGATTGCTGCAATGAGTTTTGGTGGTGCAGCGCAAATGTCGCAAAAGGGCTGTGGCGAGAAGAGCTGCCATATGCAAAAGCGATGCTTGAAGATCCTGTGAGAAGCATGCTCAACAGCATGCTTGAATGGCATATTGGCATAGCCACAAATTTCACTGTGAGCGCAGGTAAGTTCGGCAAATACTTCGAAAAATATCTTGAGGATCATCTCTGGAATGAGTTGGTAAATACTTATTCTGACGCTGATTACGAGAATATATGGCAATCGCTTTTTGCGATGTGCAACTTGTTCAGAAGCGTCGCTATAAAAGTCGCAGACCATTTTGGTTATCAATATCCTCATTGTGACGACGAAAGAGTTACCGCACATATTCATCATGTTAAATCCTTGCCTAGAGACGCTGCCGAGATGTACTGAATTAGATGGGCATAACCCCCATCGTGAGTTCTGCCGCTAAGAGGGAACTGTGCCATTTGGACTGCATGAAATCCAACGGGGGATGAGTATTAACTCTAATAAAGAGTGCAAGAACCATTAAGCCGCAGCTTAATGGTTCTTTTTATAACCGCTTTACTTCTGTTTCTCTGCTGGCTGTTGGTCTGAAAACGAGGACGGCACATCTCAGTACCTCAGCCGCGTCGAGCCTAGCGCATAAGCTGCCTCGGGATATCGATTCGCACCATGGAGAGCGCTTCATTGCTAACTCTGGCTCTCCTTTGTAAATTTTACTAGACAGGGAAAAAACACCCCTTCTTATCAGACATTGAGGTTAGCTCAATAGCAGTGATTAGAAAGGGTGCCGTTACAGCATGATACCGTATTCAGTTACTTGAATTTTTTGCAGCCGATCCATATGAATGATTCATGCCACTGTTCGTTATTTACTGTAAAGTTCGCTTTCGTCTCTTGCTGTTCTTTGTCCTTGATAGAGCAAATGGAGAGCATATTGCCCCGGATTCAAAAGACTCGAACAACGCTGCCATGTCCTCCATTCTCTAGCTGTTCCCGACGTATTATACCTTTTTCATATCTGGCGGCTTCTTTTTTTTTATGATTTCAAGCATTACAGCTTGCCCGCCATGTTATTAGATGCATTAGAGATGAAAAAGGTTTGTTTTTTTTAGAATTTTTTAAGCGAATGTTCGCAAGAGTAACGTTCCAGCATTGGCGCCCCATTTGTCTCAGGCCTCCATTGAATATGGTGCAATGGAAACAACATATATCCCGTCGGCAAGCAATCATTAATCATTGCCCTTGCTTGGCAAGCGTTCGCTTGGCCTTGGCTACGATTCTTCTCGTCTCTTTCGTGTCCGATGCCCGCAGCCAATCATCACATACTTGCAGGACCCAGTCCGGCTTCGCCTTGCTCGCATCGTTCAGCCAATTGCCTACTGAATCTTGAACATACTTGGCCGGGTCGGAGTTGACACATTCTAATAGCGGCAGCGCCAATTCCGGTTCGAGCTTTAACTGTTCGATATGCTTGCACCAGACTCCCCTCGGCCTTGTCGATTCAATAACAAATCTTCGGACATTGGCATCCGGATCCGTCACCCAGCTCCGATAGAGGGAGATCGCTGCCGGAAGATCACGAATAATCGATTCGCGGACGGCCATCCAACCGATTTCTCTTACACCGAAGTGCTTATCGGCTGCAAATGGCTTCATCTGCACCAGCTTCTCCTCTAAGGAAAGCTCTTCGTTCAAGCCGATCATATAAGTTGCCCAGCAACGTACGCTATCGGACCGATGAGCGGACAGAAAATTAATAGCAGCAGTGAAATCCTGAGGATTGTGCTCCTGCAGTTCCACTCGTATTGCTTCGGCAATGAACGGGATGATCTTCATCGTGGTATTCTGTTTCAGTTGGTTAATCTTCAGCTCTAACGGCTGCACTAACTTATGAAGCCCAACTTCAGGCAGGACATGCCGCAGCAGAATCACATGATCGACAGCCAACCATTCCGTCAAATTGACGCTTTCAAGCGCACCCTGATGCAATAACTCAAGCACCTCTTCCGGGATATCCGCAGCCGTGCTTGCCCCCTTACGGGCCAGCACCTTGTCCGAAACATGCCATGACTGATGCTGTTGCTCCATACCTAAGCCCCTCCTTATCCATATTGTCACAGCCATTCCGGCCAAAAGACAAACATATGTTCTCAATTAATTCCAGTATACACCATATCTTGTCCGTTATACAACAGATTGTTCGACCAAATTCATCATCTCCTTATAAACATATTGGTTATTGGAACTATCAGATTACTGCTAAACTGCCAGCCGCAGGACTCACCCATACGTGACCGAAGGCTCAATCTGCTTTTAATAGTTGTTACTTATTGTAAATACCATCGCTGTTCAGTACAATGTGATACACAGCAAGAGCATTATAACGCACGACAGCAGTAAGCCAGGCGAGGAAGGGAGGTACTATTCGGGGAACTATGCGGCTCCCGCATTCGCTGCTGTTCATCATTTCTCACAGAGCAATCCCCCTCTCATCCCGGCAAGCGCCATTACAGGGAGAGAACACACATCCCCATGCAGCAGGCGTATACTCCATGACAATGAATATGGATACAAAGGAGTGTATCATTGGCATGAAAATGAATACGAAAATAATTATGATCTCCACAATCTGCTCCATGGCACTGGCAATTTCCTTGTTCTCGACTTCTATATTTGCGGAGCCGGCAGTTGCACCATCATCCGAGAAATCCGATCCGTCGCCCAACCCCAAAATTGTAATCGCTTCCTTCACGCAACGCGACCTGAATCTGTTAAGCCGGGATACGACAGGCATACCGCTTAACGGCGATTCCTATAACGGCGGCGTCGCAGCCATCGGTCAGAATGCCTTCGCCGTGGCGGCTAGCCCGAAATCGACGCCCATCATGGCAGCGGCACGTTACGGACAAGGCCGGGTTGTCACGGTCGGAAGCGAATCGTATTTCAAATTGAGCGAACCCGCTCAATCGAACAGCAAAGCGACGATTGCGCGCAATATTCTATTGTGGGCGACAGAAGATTTGGCGACGTGTTATGAGGACGCACTTGCCGGCAAAGAACGCATCGCCATCCTCACGAAGACAGAAGACTTCAAGGCGCGTTCCGATCTGCCAGTCGATATTACGCTTATCGATAGTTGGCAAGCGGCCGATAAGAGCGGCAAGCCAATGCTCAATCCTAGCAAGTTCCCTGTCGCCTTCATCGACTATAAGTTCGTCAGTAAAGACGAAGTGCCGGCGCTGCTTGATTACATACACAAAGGAGGGAGGCTGGTCGTCGCGCTCAAAGGATGGGTATTGGAGCAATTCCCTTATGTATCCTTGGGCACCAATCAGTCTTCGGCATCCCTCGGAACGGATTATCCGCTTCAGCAGCTGCTCAACTCGGTCGGCTTGAGCTTGATGAACAATCAGGCAACGACGTGGGACGGTACGGCGCCGTTTCTGAATGTCAATCAAGCGGCCACCTACGAAATCGGGAATTTGATGACCGAAGCCAAATCAGTGGAAGCCGGCAGCAAAACCATCGATGAAGCTCAAATCGGCTTCCCAGGCTCGAATGCTGAGCAGAAAACGGCCATATTAACTTCTGCGTTAAGCTCAACACTTGGCGCCCTTACTCCGTCCAGTTCGATTTATAATCAAGTCCAATCCGATTCCGATCAATTAACCCATGTGGCGCTCCCGGTCGATCCGAAAAAGAAGCCTTATAGCGCTTCCCTGCTTCCGGTCGTTATGGACCGCATTTACCAGAATCCGTCCGGAACGAAGTCGCCGTTCGCCGACGCCTTCCCGGGCAAGGTGCCCGCTGAAGCCCCTATCATCAACGACAAAGTTGTCGAAGTCGATTTCAATTACTCCACTTATGATTACCTGCGCCAAGGAACCGTTCCGAAAAATTGGGTCAGCACCGGATTGTACGCGGAAGCGGGCAAGACGATTACCATCACTGTGCCAGAGGGAACGGCCGACCTGGATGTGCAGATCGGCGCTCATACCGATAATCTGAGCGGCCTGCCGATCGACAAGTGGTCACGCGCACCGCTCGTGACGACACGGATGACGTTGAAGCCGGGCGCCAATACGGTAACGAGCCCATACGGCGGATTGGTCTATTTGATTCCGACGAAGCCGTATTCAGGCAAGAAGGCTGCGGTTCATCTGAGCGGAGCCGTCAATGCTCCGTACTATGTGATGGGAACGACTGACAAGGAGGTATGGAAGAACTCCGTACGCAACTATGCGGCACCTTGGGCAGAGCTGCAATCAACACGCGTCATTATCACCGTTCCATCCGAATTGGTGCGCAATCTGGATAACCCGGATGAGTTCCTGAAATTATGGGATGTCATGCTCGATCAGTACGATAAACTGGTGGGCGTCGCGCCGAACAAGCCAGAGCCGCACCGCAGTATTACACTTCCGTACCGTTATGTCGGTGATACCCAGATTAGCGCCGGCTTCATGCATGCCGGTTATCCGATCATGTTCTTCAACGATCCGTCGGCTATCGATGCGGTCACCGTGAACGGCATCAAGACGCTCGACGGCTGGGGCTGGTGGCATGAGACAGGCCACGAATACCAGCAGTACGCTTGGACGTGGGGCGCGGTCGGCGAGGCGACGGTCAATATATACTCCCTGTTCATTCAAGATCATTTTGGCAACCATTCCCGTCTTCTCACCAAGAAGACTGCAGACGGCAAAACATATTATGACGTCGCCTTCGAATATTTGAACAGCAACCATCCGAATAAAAACTTCAACGACGACGAGCAGAACGACGTCTGGACGCGTCTGATCATGTTCCGCCAGCTGCAGCTCGCTTACGGCTGGAATCTGTATACGAAGCTGCACTCTTCTGTCCGCGACATGCCGCAAGGGCAGCTGCCGCAGAACGATCAGGCTCGAATCGATCTGTTCGTGGTGAAGACATCGGAGTTAAGCGGCAACAATCTGCTTGAGTTTTTTGATAGATGGGGCTTGAAATATTCGGATGCGGCTAAAGCCAAGGTGCTCAACTTGAAGCTGCCGAAGCCGGCGACCGCTATTTGGATGTTGAAGGACAGTACGGTTCCGTACGAAGGAGGACAGGATTAGCAGGAGCTTCACCTGCTGCTGAGGCTGGCCACAACCGCGTTTAAAAGCAGGGCTTCGTTTCTAAAGTCGGCATGTTCCGTTCGTCCAGTCGCATCGCATGTTCAGACTGACGGTGATTCGCTTCTGCCGCCTCTTTGCTTCATTCTCCCCTTCCATCAGGAGGACGCACGATCCATGCTCCACGCCTTTCGCTTGAAAAAGAAGGGGGAACCGTCATTCTCGCTTTATCGCTGTGCTGGCGGATCGCCTCAAGATCGGTCATAATGATGGATATACAGAATGTTGATCAACCTTACATGGGAGGGCGGATACGATGATTCGAGCAGTTCTGTTTGACTTTGACGGGACGTTGGCGGATACGCTGCCGCTATCTTTGCATGCGTTTACATCGGTATTCAAACGATACGATAACCGTATCGTCACGAACAAAGAGATTGTCGCCATGTTCGGACCTACAGAGGAAGGCATCCTCACAGCCAACCTTCGGCATGCCGGATTGTTGCCGCAGGCAATCGAAGAATACTTCGAGCTGTACCGCAACTGGCATCCAAGCTTCGTGCGCTCGTCGGCTGACATTCGCAGCTTGCTGCAAGCCTTGAAAGAGAGAGGCATAGCGGTCGGCGTCGTAACCGGCAAAGGCCGTAGAGCCTACGATATTTCAGTCGGAATGCTCGGTCTGGCCTCATTCATTGACGTGGCCATTACGGGAGACGACGTGAAGCGATCGAAGCCTGATCCGGAAGGAATTGCAGCAGCGCTTCACGCCCTGCAAGCAGTTCCCGCTGAAGCCGTATGGATCGGGGATAGCGAAGCTGACATTGCCGCGGGTATTGCTGCCGGAGTCTATACCGCAGGAGCAAAGTGGTTCGACACCGTGCAGTCCGATCATTTCGCAACGGCACCAAATGCAATTTTCACGCGAACAAAGGAACTGTTGGATCTAATCGACTGCCACGATACGGGGAGTACGAACGACCTCAAGTGGCTTCAATGGGCAAAGCGGCTGCAAGCGCTGGCCCAAACCGGACTCACTTACACGAAGGATGTATATGACCGGGAACGGTATGAGGAACTGCGGGAAATGAGCGTAGACATGATGGCCAACTATTCCAAAGTGGACAAGGAACAGATCGAGCTCGCTTTTGCGGCCGAGGATGGTTATGCGACACCTAAGGTCGATGTTCGCGGCGTAGTATTCAAAGACAATCGAATTTTGCTCGTCCGGGAAAAAGCCGACGGCGCATGGTCATTGCCCGGTGGATGGGCGGATATCGGATACTCACCTGCAGAAATAGCAGTAAAGGAAATTAATGAGGAGTCAGGCTATGAGGCGGAAGCGGTCAGACTGCTGGCTGTCATGGATAAGCGGCTTCACCATCATCCTCCCGAGCCGTACCATGTGTATAAGCTGTTCATTCAATGCAGGGTTGTTGGCGGAGAAGCGTTAAGCGGCGTAGAAACGAGCGCCGTCCGTTTCTTTCGCGAAGATGAGCTTCCCGAGCTTTCTGTCGAGCGTAATACGGAACGGCAAATTCGGACGATGTTCGAATTTTTGAAGCAGCCTGACAAACCGGTCATTCTCGATTAATTCATTCGGGTGTGCTATTATAAACTTCGTTATTTCAGCAAAGAACGGAGTTGCATAAGTTTGGCACAGTTATACTTTCGATATGGAGCGATGAACAGCGGAAAATCCATCGAAATCTTAAAGGTCGCACACAACTATCAGGAGCAGAACAAGTCTGTCCTTATCTTCACTTCTGCGGTGGATGACCGGGACGAAGTCGGCTATGTGTCTTCCCGCATCGGATTAAGACGTGAGGCGATACCGATTCATCCGCATACAGATGTATTCGAGATTGTGCGCCGCCATACCGGGTCGATTTCTTGCGTGCTTGTGGATGAGGTGCAGTTCCTGAAAAAGGAGCAGATTATGCAGCTCACCTCCATCGTGGATGAGCTCAATATTCCGGTAATGGGGTTCGGACTTAAAAATGATTTCCGCAACGAATTGTTCGAAGGAAGCCGATATATGCTGCTGTATGCAGACAAGCTGGAGGAAATGAAGACGATCTGCTGGTTCTGCGAGCGGAAAGCGACGATGAACCTGCGGGTAGACGGCAACGGAAATCCTATATATACGGGCGATCAAATTGTGATTGGCGGCAACGACCGCTACTATCCGGTATGCCGGAAGTGTCATAAGAATCCGCCGCTATAACGACAAGACAAAGGTGCTCAGCTTATCCGAAAGTAAAATCGGGGCCAAGCACCTTTGTCGTATTTACAGATTACGTTCCCCATTACTCCATGTTCTTCAAGTACAAACCCAACAGATATGTGCATTCATCGATATCATCGTTCAGTCTATTCTTTACTTCCTCCTTCACCCCAACGTCATCTTTAACAGATTCCCTTATGTTTTCGAGTATGCTCCGCACGGAACTGGCGGCATTGTCATCGCGTCTGTCGCTGGAATGACCAGTATCTCTATTTTAGCTAGAATAAATAACGCAGTATCATCATTGAAATGATGCCTACCGCCACCGTCCCCATCAGACTTCGGGTCAGGATGGCAATGAGTACCGTTGGCAATGCGGCCCATAATCGAATGTAGCCCGAATCGGCCGACGTCAACAGCAATTCCTGAGACAGCAATGCAGCCATAATCGCGATCGGAATATAATGAAGCCAGCGCATCGCCCATTCAGGCAGCTTCATCTTGCTTAACACCACAAGTGGAAATACTCGCGGTATCATCGTCACGACCGCGCCTCCTACTATAATGAGCATGATCTCCCATCTTACTTCCACTTCTCTATCACCATCCCTATCGCAGCCGCTAGCATCGTCGCGGCAATGACATCAATTCCAGACGGCAGCACCGTGTTCAAGGCAATGGTCAGCAGCACGGCACAAGCCACCACCGTCAGATCGGTTCGCCGTCCAGGGCGATCCGCCATTTGCAGAGCGAGAAGACCAATGAACATAGCCGGCAAGGCATAATCGAGGCCGAACGCTTCTGGCTGGCCGATCCATTGCCCGAAAATTCCGCCGGCTACATTAGCGAGCAGCCAATTCAAATAGGCCGTTATATTTAAGCCGAGCATCCATCCGTTATCGGCATAACCTACTCGCGAGAGCCGATTCGTCGCAACTGCAAACGTCTCATCGGTCAACAGAAAGCCGTGAATCGTATTCTTCCAAGCAGGCAAATGCCGAAAATAAGGTGCCAGCGCTGCGCTCAGCAGCAAATAACGCAAATTGGCGATAAATATGGTTGCGATAATGGACGTTATCGGGGCCCCCACCGCAAACATGCCCACCGCGATAAATTGCGCAGAACCAGCATAAAGCACCACGGACATGAGCGCAATTTCCGCAATGCTCAATCCCGCCGTCCGTTCCACGACACCGGCAGCAAAGCCGATGCTTAAATATCCGAGCACCGTCGGCAGGCAGTCTTTCACGCCTAGCCAAAAAAGGCGCTCCTGTGTCGCCGCATTCTCCTTCATCCCCAAGCCCCTTCTTCTTAGATGTTATTACTCTAACGACTATGATTTGTCCAAAAAAAATGGCTCAATCTGCATTATTCCGCATTGAACCGAAGTCCTGTAACGACATGTACCAGATCAGGCTTCGTGCGCCAGAGCCGATCCAATCGTTCCGGACCGTATTCTCTTGTCACCTCTTCGACCATGATGTCGTGACGTATGTACTCAGTGGCGACCAGTACCAAGGCAGGATCACGTGTCTTGACCGCCCAAGCCGGAGCGTGATCGGAGAAGCTGGAGATGAGAACTTCCTCCCCGTCGCGCGATACGATCGTCAAATGTCCTCCCATCCGTTGTTCCACAACATCGGGAGTCATGTAATTATGATGATAGGTATTGCCAAGTACGATCTCCGGGGCGCCGAATACAATCGAGAACACGCTCACCCCTGCCTGAACGCGCTGCTGAATGGCCGATTGAATCGGTGGAACTTGCGGTTCCCATACCGAAAGCCACAACTCCTCCTTCGCGCTCTCGATCATGTCAATCATCTCGTCAATCACGCGCTGATCGCTGCGGACATGCCAGATGACATCCACTTCACGCTCGCTTTCCATACCTGATAGCGCATGCTCCAAATAATCGAATGACTGTTCATACGACTTGCGCAAACGATTCATTAATTCCGCAGCAGGCACCGGCGCATACTTCACCGGTTCGGACGGCACCGTATAGATCGCCCCTTTATCCAACAGCTTGCCGAGCACTTCATAGATCATTGACCTTGGCACGCCAGATCGCTTGCTTATCTCGTATCCGGTAATTGGAGAGGTCTTCAAGAGGCCGACATAGGCCTTAGCTTCATATTGAGAGAATCCCAGCTTATGCAGTTCCGCAACAATCTCATCCATAAATGGCACGCTTCCTTTAGTAGTTATAGTAATACTTACTATAATCAAATATTTTTATTTGTCAAACCATTCACATGAATGTATACGAACATTAAAATAGCTGTCGAGAAATTCTCGACAGCTAGAGCTAGATTAGCGATCTCAACAATCTTTTTTGTGGCCTTTACCGCGATCTTTGTCATGATCTTTGCAGCGGTCTTTGTCGTGGTCTTTGTCGTGGTCTTTGTCTTTGCAGCGGTCTTTGTCATGGTCTTTGTCGTGGTCTTTGCAATCATCGTCGTCTTTATGTCCCCATGGCAATGGAACTTGCTGCTTTTGCAGTACTTTTACAGTTACGTGCATAACGATTTTTTCACGCAATTTGCGGAACGTCTTCTCTTTGCGAGGCAGATCATCATCGAAGTCGAAGTCTTCGCCCATATCGAGCTCATGGAATCTGACTTTGACCAGTTCGCAGAAGGGCTGTTCGTTAAAGAATACTTCGTGGCTGAACAATGTTTTTTCAAGTTGAGGAGACATTTCGTCTTGACCCAAGAACTCGAACTCTTCTACTTTTTCGGAAGAAAGCTCTGGCTTCACTTTACCGAATCTGATTTCTGTGACGCATTGGAAAGGCACGTGTGCTGTCGTATGAAGAATTCTTCCGCAAACGGCGGAGTTCGTTGGGGATGTGTCGGCTGTAGCATATTCAATATTTTTGCGGATAAACCCTCTGAGGTACAATTTTGCTTTCGTTACCCATTTACCATGGAAATCGACTGGAACCAATTTGCACTGCTCCAAAAATACTTTCTTCTTGATTCGTTTAATTTCCAACGCAGGTTCATCTAAACTAATCAGAGCCTCAACATTTACTTGTACTTCACGCTCTGCTAATACTAACGGAACTTTAATTGTTGGCCAATGTGGATCGTGTTTCTCGTTCTCGCATTCACCCAGTGTCGTTGACTCGACAACGCGGCAATCCCCATCATGACAAGACATTTCTTCATCCTCCTCGTGATAACTGCTCAATCTTGTTGTGCAATACTATACTATTTACGGAGAGGAAGAATTGCTTCGGCGCTTGTCTTGGAGAATCTGCCCCTTTTCATCCATTTTTACTTACGCCAAGGGATAAGCTGCTTCCGGAACCACCACACCCGACCCGATACGTGAATCATCCCTTCAGACACTCGGGCGTCAGCTTGATCCGGCTCCAACACGACTTTTACATGCCAATCGCCAGCCTCCGCCCGAATGCTTGCATGATATGGAGGGAGTTCATCGCAGTGCTCTGGAGTTGAAAGCCGTGTCTCGGATAGAGGACGAAGCACCGTACTGGAAAAGGGTATATATGTCATTTGATGCCGCAAAGCAGGACTATTATGTGTTGTCCCTATAGCGGTTATCCTGATGTGGCCCGTAACCCAAAGGAATGCAGACTCAGCCTCGTCGATACGGACGTCCTGAATCATAAGCTTCGTCTCATAGCGCACATCTGTCCATTCATGCTCCCATCGCACTTGAACGAGTTGGTCCCAGCCAACGTCCCAAATAGCTTCCAATGAGGATACTTCCGTGAAGGAGGCCTCCTGATCTTCATTGCGGAATAAAATGCAGGCTTGGGTCACAATCGGCTCCATTTTACTATCCTGACCGTGCTCTTCCATACTAGTTGACTGCTTAGGCTGTGGAGTATCCCCCTCTTCCAGCGGCTCTGTATCTGAATGCATAGGAATTGGCTCGTCAATCGAGATGTTCTGCTCGGGCACCGGCTGTGCTTCCATTGCTGTCGAAGGCGCTTGCGCAATCGGTTCCTCAACCGTCGGCATTGCCTTCTCGATCGATTCCGTTCCTGCGGGCGGATCAATGCGGTGGAAGAACAACTCTGGAGCGGCAGTCGTTTGCTTGGCGGGACGCTTCTCATATGCATAGTAGATTCTCTTGCGCCGCCGAGTAGGCCGCTTCGCTGGAGATTTCCGCTTCGTATAACGCTTCGGCGGTTCAATGGAGACAGCTTTGAGACGGATATGCTGTGGAGTACGTATCGCAGCACTGGAGGAAATCTTCTTCTTCCTGCGCGTTGCCAGTTGGCCTAACCGCTTATGTTGTTGGAGTGACAACTTCCATACAATTCGTTGCGCAGAGTGATGTGGTCTCCGGTGGGAACCTCTATGTTTGCGGGCACGCATCACTGTTTGGACCGTGACAGACCGGTAGCAGCCCAGCTTATAACATTGCAGAACGGCCAGATTCTGATTAATCCAGGGGCCAAGCAGTTTACGAACACGTCTATTCCTTACGATGATTCTCTTCATGATTAGCGGCACCTCGCCAATGTTCCTTCCAACCCTTTTACATATGCTAAGCTACAATACTAAAGTATGTCATCGCCTGTAGACGAGTGTTAAGGCAGCCGCCCCTTTTTTCATTGAGCCGTTACTAGGGTAATTTCCCGAGGGCTCTCGATAGCCTGCTGCCTATTTATTGATATAATAGTCACCTGTCTATCTCGGCTTGGTCATCCGTCCAACCTGTTTTTGTGCAGACGCCGTAGTATATAGTAAATTATGGGGAGGTGTCTCTGACTTGGGCCGCATTACTAAAATAAGAAGAAGACGCTGCCATAAGAAAACGATTATCGTCTGCCGGTGGAGAAGAAAACGGAGCAAATGCTTGCGAAAAAAAACGGGAAAAGACCGATGTTCTTGCAAAAAAACCAAGTTGATTCGCCGCACCAAGCCCCGCGTGTGTCACTGTGCTTCCGGGCCTCCAGGGCCGCAAGGTGCCAGGGGACCCGCAGGACGAAAAGGACCGATAGGACCGCAAGGGATTCCAGGCGTGCAAGGTATTCCGGGGCCGGCAGGACCTCCAGGACCCGCAGGACCTCTTGGATGGCAGTGTGAACAGGGACCGCAAGGACCGATGGGAACGATAGGACCACAAGGTATTTCAGGCGTGCAGGGGATTACGGGGCTGCAAGGGCCGACAGGACCTTCAGGACAGCAGGGAGAACAAGGACCTCAAGGCGATATGGGGCCGCAAGGACCTTCAGGACAGCAGGGAGAACAGGGACCTCAAGGGCAACAAGGACTGCCGGGATCGTCTTCAGATTGCTGTATCCCGCCGATGCAGTACGTCCTATCTCAACTGGAAGGCGTCCAGGTTACATTGGGAACGACAAGCAACCCGCCCGGCAATTTTATTAACTCAACCATTGTCAGTGTAAGCAATTCTTTAGTGACCGTGCAAAGAGATACGAGAATGTTCGTCATTCCGATCAGTGAAGTGGTTGGCGTCGCGTCTCCTCAAGTTGCAGACGTTGCGCTGCTGGAGCCGCCGTCACCTCCAAGCGACTGCATTGAAGCTCCGCTGCGTGAATTCCTTGACGCCAACATCGACAGGGCAGTCGATATGACCACCGTCGGCTTCGGATTGTTCGCCAATATTCAGAACGCCATCGTATCCAGAACTGGCGAGGGGATCGTCATCTTGGATGTTACGAAAGCAGTCGATTTCGCAGCGGTATCTCTCTGCAAAATCACTTCCCTCTTATCATGCTAAAGTCGCTTAGACGCTTGATGCGCATCGTGTGAGCGAGTCAATTCAATTAAATAAACCGAGAGAATAACGGGAATTCATCCCGCTCCTCCCGGTTTTTTTCCATTCATCAAGGCAGCCGCTGTGATGGATGAATCGTGTCGATGAACAGCACGCCGTCATACTGGATCGCTTCACTTCTGTTCACCTTCCCGGCTTGTCTTGTTGTATGCTATCGATACCATCGTTCAGGTGAACGTTAAGATTAGGGGCCTCCCAGTTTAATATTAGGTTAGGTTTCGTTTAAGAATCGGACCAAGGCGGGGGAAGTCGCCCCGCCCTATCGGCTATAGCGGGCTCAAATGCTCGTGCACGAGCTTCCACTCACCGTCTGCCCGCTTGAATACATTCGTGGCGCGGCCGCAGCCTTCTCTGTGCTCGCCTTTGTAGTACCCTTCCCATTTATACGTATATGTGCATACGGCAACGTCTTCTCCAGCTGCGATCCATGTTACGTCCACTGCGCTGTAGACTTCCTCCTGGATCGTCTGCCATGCCTGTTCGAAATAGTTTTTTATCTCTTCCAGCGACGTGCAGGTCTTGTCTGTAAACCAATACACGGCAGCGGGATCGAGCAGTTGTTGGATATTGGAAAAATCATGCGTGTTCGTCGCATTGATGTACTGGGCAAGTGCATCTCTATAATCCAAAATGAATTCCTCCTAGTGTATCATCCGTTTCCAAATATTATAGCAAAATCAGCCCGCCGCACGCACTCTTTCATGCCCCGTCACCAGCACGATCAATCCGCACAGGAGCGTGAGCGACGCGAACACAAGCGCACCATCGTAGCTGCCCGTGTTCACCATCAATACACCAGTCACGATCGGCCCGATGATCTGTCCGGCCCCGTATACTGCCGTTGCATAGCCGATAATGGTGCTGCTCTCCTGCGGAAACATGCCCCGGGCCAACGACATGGTCAGCATCGTAATCCCCATGAACGTCGCTCCGAATAAAAACGCGCCTGTCAACACACCAATTGCATTCGGAAAAAGGACAGGAAGAATGACTCCGGAAATTTGAGTGCAAAAGGCCGCGTACAGTGCCGACATGCTGCCTTTCTTTTTCTCTATCCAGCTCCATATCCAACAGGAGGGAGCCGCCGCCACACCGACGAATACCCAGCTCAAAGCGGAAAATTCGCGAACCTCCGGCATTTGCTCCACGATGGCAACTAAAAATGTGGCGCTGACAATATAGCCCATGCCTTCGCAGCCGTATGCGACAATAAGCCGCATCAGCATGCCCTGGTTGCCTGTGCTGTCCTGATGATCCCGCTCGATCGGCGCATTTTTGCTGAACGCAGTCTGTGGTTCCTTAAGAAACAGCAACGGGAATGCCCCCAGTAGTATCGATACGCTGCCCAGCCCGCCCCACGCCCATTTCCATCCTCCGAAATCGTTCAACGCCGGTACGAGCCATCCGCTCAGCCCGACGCCGCTGTAGAGCCAACCAGACCAGGACGAGCGCCCGCGCAGGGCCAACCCATCCAATACGATGCCCGTAGCGAATACGAACACAAGCCCACTGCTGAAGCCTGACACGAAGCGCAGGACAGACCATAACGCGAACCCGCTCACTGCGCCCATCAGCGCCGTCGTCAGCACGTTGACAAGTAAATACAGCTTTAAGTAAAACACCTTGCCTCTGCGCCACGGCAGCATGCCCGCAGCTAAGGATCCGAACAGATAGCCAATATAATTATACGATGACAGATAACAAGCCGCCGCCTCGGACAGTCCCGCGCTATGTGTCATCAGAGGCAGGATCGGAGTATAGGCAGTCTGCCGATGCCCATCACAATAACAAGAGAAAGCATACCCCCTGCAAGAAGATAGGCTGGATAATTTCTGTCAAGCCGATTCCCCACCGTTAAAGCGAATCACCCCTACTTATGTGAATTTCCCGTTTTTGAAGAGAAATTGGTGTTCGTCGTGCAAAGGAACCTGACATCCCGTCTCGTCAAGGACGATTTGGAGCAATATAACTTGATCGTATTCAAGTCCGGCTGCTTCTACCGCACAACGATGGAGGATTGGCTGCGTGCCGAGGGCATC
The DNA here is from genome assembly GCF_023713585.1 of Paenibacillus sp. MER TA 81-3. Taxonomy (NCBI): domain Bacteria; kingdom Bacillati; phylum Bacillota; class Bacilli; order Caryophanales; family Paenibacillaceae; genus Paenibacillus; species Paenibacillus sp. MER TA 81-3. The sequence continues at coordinate 27,924 of NZ_JAMAWB010000024.1, read as the reverse complement.
GTTCCGAAAAGAACGATGGAGTTGAACACGCTCGAAGGAATTATCGGCTGTGTCAAAGCCGGGTTGAGCATGTCCATGCTGACCGAATCCGTAGTCGATCAGCTTGATCGGAACCATGACCTGGCCCGGTACCCGCTGCCCGGAACAGCAGGGAGCGTCTCGACCCGATTCATCTATCATAAAGACATCGTAAAGACCGCTGCATTCAACATGTTCGTCACGATGTGCCAAGATGAGCAGCCATGAGCCAGCCTTTGCCGTTGGCCATCAAAGCTGAACGTCCGCGCTATAGCAATATTTTGCGTTCGCTTGACTGCAAACGTTTTGTGCCATGCTATACTTAAATGGATTGGATTGCTCGGGCTATGAACACGAACAATTCTTCACGACAACGGAATAAGGAGTGCACAATAATGAATTGGATGGCTGAAGTTACTGCAAGACAAGACGAGCTGTTGAATGATTTGAAAGGGCTGCTCCGCTTTGAAAGCGTTAAGGACAACAGCACCAGCGGACCAGGACAGCCGATGGGCCAGGAGATCGCACGGGCGCTCGATTATATGCTCGAACTGTCCCGCCGTGAGCAGTTCCGCGTCAACAATCTGGACGGCTACATCGGGTATGCTGAATACGGGGATTCCGACAGCGACGAGTATATCGGCGTGCTGTGCCATTTGGACGTCGTTCCGGCCACTGGCCAATGGACTACGCCGCCTTTCCAGCCCGATGTCCGTGACGGCAAGCTGTACGCACGCGGTGCGATCGATGACAAGGGCCCTACACTCGCAGCCTTTTATGGTCTGAAAATCGTAAAAGAGCTTGGACTGCCGTTAAAGCATAACGTGCGGATTATATTCGGCACCGACGAAGAGAGCGGCATGGAATGCATGAAGACGTATACGAAGCGCGAGAAGATGCCGATGGCTGGCTTCGCGCCAGATGCCGACTTCCCGATTACCCATGCGGAGAAGGGGCAAATTAACAACAAATTTTTCCTTAAACGGAATGGCGGTTCGTCTAAAGAAGCAGCACCAGTGGATGGGGCTCGATTCGAACTGAAGGCCTTCCATGGCGGAGGCATTGCGAACATGGTTCCAGAGTCGGCAACAGCGACCGTAACCGGGGAAGCGTCTGCAATTGCGGACATGGCGGAACAGTTCCAGGCCTATTGCGCCGAACAGCAGTTGAACGGCACCGCCGAGGTTAAGGCAGGCCAGCTAGAGCTCGGGATGAAAGGTAAGTCTGCGCACGGTATGGAACCACATGTAGGCGTCAATGCCGCATTGAAGCTCATCCGTTTCCTGCGGGAATACCGCTTCCAGCCAGATGCCGATCGGTACATAAGCTTCATCGGCAAGCATCTGGTCGACGACCATCTGGGCACGGCGCTTGGCATCCAATACGAGGATGACATTACCGGTCCGCTCACTGTGAATGCAGGCATTTTCGAATACTCGGAGCAGGCAGACTCGTTCTTCCACTTGAACATCCGCTTCCCGGTTACGCAGCAATGCGATGACATCCTCGCAACGCTGCAATCGAAAATGGCGCCGTACGATATCGTGATCGAAGACGATCTCGATTTGAAGCAACCCCATCATGTCGATCAGAACCATCCCATGATCAAGATTTTGCAAAATATATACGCAGAAGAGACGAAGCTGGAACCTACCCTGCTCACGACTGGCGGCGGCACGTACGCGGCCTTCATGGATAATGGAGTTGCATTCGGCGCCCTCTTCCCAGGCAGAGAAGAGACGGCGCATCAAGTGGATGAGCACATTGAGATCGACGATTTGTTGAAAGCGACCGCCATCTATGCCAGAGCGATCTACGAATTGGCCAACTTAGATTCATAATGCATTCCGTAACATAAGACAAGCTTGCGAGGCTGCTCCTTGCGTCAGCGTATGACGAAGGGCAGCCTCGCCGTCTTGACTGAGTGGAACATATGTTCAGGTAAAACATACGTCAATCATACGAAGCATCCTTTTTATAATTCTCTTGTGGAAGCGAGAGAAGAATCGGGATATCGTTATTTAAGAACTTTATGATATTACTTACGAAATTAGTGATTTGTATATAAATAACAGAAGGTGGAGGCAATCGTAGTTTTTAAGCTGAATTTTATCCTGATGGCAATTATCGCTTTTGCGATTTGGCTCCTTTACCGATATAGAGCCCGCAGCAGACAGCCCAGTACAAGGTATCGCGAATGGTTGTTGCACATGTGTTTAACTCAATAATCTCAAAAAAACCGAAATATTGGAAAGATCCACGGGTATACTACAAATATAAGTTGACTGTAATGTATCCAGCGGACCTGGCTGTGTTGCAGCGCTTGCTGCGGAAATGAGCGCCAAAGCATTCATTCCAATGAAGCCTGCCGTAAAGAGAAATACACGCTCGGTTCGTTGCATAGAATCCAATGCAGGATGAGACTAGGAGGGATAACGCATGAGTGACTTGTTGAAAAAAGCCGTCTCGCTCGGATGGGGTCTGACAATGGCAAGCAAAGAAAAGGTGGAGAACCTCGTGGATGAACTGGTGAAGCGGGGGGATCTCGCGCCTGCGGAATCCAAAGAATGGATCAACCGGCTCATCGAAAAAGGCGAGAAAGAACAAGCTGAATTCAAAACGATGATTCAAGAGCAAGTCAAACGCAAGCTACAAGAAATGGACGTTCCGGTGAAGTCCGAACTGGCCGCATTGGAAGCGCGCATCACCGAATTGGAGGCGCGTCTCGCTCGATCGGATCCGGAGCAGGAACGTGTGGATTAGACATACCCGCCGCTACCGGGAAATCGCCATGGCGCTCATGCGTCATGGCTTTGGCTATATGGTCGAGGAGATCGGGCTGTTCCATGTGCTGTCGCTCCCCCGCCGTATGATTACGCGTAAAGCACCGGAGACGAAGACGGTGGGAGAGCGGATTCGGTTGGTATTGGAAGAGCTCGGTCCGGCCTTCATCAAGCTGGGCCAGCTGCTCAGCACTCGCTCCGACTTGTTCCCAGACTCCGTCATCCGGGAACTGATCAAGCTGCAGGATCAGGTGCCCCCTTTCCCGGCACACGAGGCACGCCGCATTATTGAAGCGGAGCTCAGTATGTCCATTGGAGACATCTTCAGCTCCTTCGAAGATGTACCCGTAGCGGCGGCTTCAATCGGTCAGGTGCATCTGGCCAAGCTCCACAGCGGGGAAGCGGTAGCGATCAAAGTTCAGCGGCCGGGCATCCATCCTGTCATCGAACGCGATATGGAGATTGTTAAAGGCTTGATCGCCATCGCCGAAAAACGCTGGACATGGGTGGCAGAGTATCAGATTCCGCAAATGATTGAGGAGTTCTCAAAATCGATGAAAGCGGAGCTCGACTACAGTCACGAAGGCCGCAATACTGAGAAGATCGCGCGGCAGTTCCTGCATTCGGCTGACATACATATCCCCCGGATTTATTGGCAGCACACCTCCTCCCACGTGTTAACGATGGAATATGTGCAGGGCGTGAAATTAAACCGGCACGAGGACATCGGTGCACATGGGCATGATTTGAAGGCGATAGCCGAACGGTTCGTTCATGCGATGCTCCACCAAATGTTCATCGAGGGCTTGTTCCATGCCGATCCGCATCCCGGCAATTTGCTTGTATTGGATGACGGCAGACTGGCTTTCCTCGACTTCGGCATGGTCGGCCGCTTGAGCAGTGATATGAAGGAGCATCTATCAGATCTCATCATCTCCTTGATGCGACAGCGGACGGATGGGATCATCCGGGCGATTGCAGGGCTCGGCGTCGTCCCCGACCGTACCGATATGACGCGGCTAAAGCGGGATCTGGATCGGCTGCGCGCGCAGTATTACGACATTCCTTTTACCGACATCAGTCTGGGGCAGTCGCTGCACGATCTGTTTGCTGTCGCCCAGCGGCACCGGATTACGCTCCCTCCCGATCTTATTATGCTGGCGAAGGCGCTCATTACAATGGAAGGCGTCGTAGAGGAGTTGGATCCGACTCTAAGCATTTTGGATATGGCGGAGCCATTCGGGCGCAAATTGCTGTTGGAAAAATACAGTCCCCGTCGTGTCCGGAAAAAGCTGCTCGGCGGAGCTTCCGATTTTCTACAGGCGCTGACCGATCTGCCGAAGCAGGCTAATCAGCTTGCCCGCATCCTGAGCAGCGGCAAAGTTAAGGTCGAGGTCGAATTGCCGGATCTGGACTATACGCTGCACAAGTTCGATCAGATCAGCAACCGGCTCTCCTTCAGCATCGTGCTGCTTGCCTTCAGCATCATTATGGTCGGGCTTATTGTCGGTTCCTCGCTCAGCAGAAAGCCGACGTTGCTGTGGGATGTTCCAGCGATCGAGATCGGGTTCATCGTCGCTGCCTTTATGTTTCTATGGCTGCTGTACGCGATCTTCAAATCCGGCAGATTTTAAGCGGTGCTAGTATGGAAAAGATCCATTACAATCGGATTGAGGGTGGCTTCCACTAACGAAGACGCCTTTTTTTATTTTGCTGTTGACTCTCACGTTACGTGATGGATTACGATAAAGGCAAGGAGGTGAGCGGATGGCTTACAGAGTGAAGGAAGTGGCCAATTTAGTCGGAATTAGCGTGCGCTCGCTCCACCACTATGATGAGATTGGGCTTCTGAAGCCGGACACCGTCACCCCGGCAGGATACAGGCTGTATTCGGATGACAATTTAGCGACGCTGCAGCAAATTTTGTTCTTCAAAGAAATCGGCCTCTCGTTGGAAGATATTAAGCAAATTTTGGGCCAACCGAATTTTGATCGGAAGCATGCCCTGCAGGTGCACCGGGAATTGCTGCTCAAGAAGAAGGAGCGGATCGAAGACATTATTCGCACGGTTGACCGTACGATTACATCCCTAGAAGGAGGCATAGTTATGAAAAAGAAAGAGATGTTCGAAGGCTTCGATATGGCGGAAATCGAGGCGCACCAGAAGAAATATGCCGCGGAAGCGCGCGAGAAATATGATCGGGATGTCGTCGATCGCACGATGGAACGGACGTCCAAATATGCGAATGACGATTGGGCTGCAATTATGGCAAGCCAAGCAGCCATTTATAACAAGCTCATCGCTGCGATGGAACAAGGGCCCGCGGATCCGCAGGTCCAGGCGGCAGTCGGCGAATGGAGACGGCATATTACGAATAACTTCTACGATTGCACGCTCGACATCTTCCGCGGTCTCGGCGATTTGTATATCGCTGACGACCGCTTCACGAAGAGCATCGATCAATATCAGTCGGGCTTAGCCCAATTCATGCGGGAAGCGATGCACATTTATTGTGATAACGAAGAGAAGTCAAATTGTGCCGATAAATCAAATCTATAAACCTAGAGCACACGAGCCTTAGAATCGATTCTAAAGCTCGTGTGCGAGTCCGCTCACTAGATTCCCCTAGTTTACTAAAATGTGAAGTGGCCCAAATCACTTCTCTGGATTTTTTTTAGCCTTCATGCGTTTAAACACGACATCATACATATCATTTCCGTGATGCAGGGATCGCTTCACGCGAGAGATCGTTGCTGTGCTTGCGCAGGCCACCTCTTCAATCTCACTGTAAGTATTATGATTATATAACATTTTGGCTACTTGAAATCTTTGAAACATGGTCTTGATTTCATTTACAGTACATAAGTCATCAAAAAAAGAATAACACTCTTCGACTGTTTCTAGTGTCAAAATCCCTTGAAAAAATTCATCTAAAGCTTGTCCTTGCAGTTCATCTATTAGCATGTGTCTACCTCCTAGAGTGATTGCTGCATCATACCATTCTCACTTCATCTTGAGATATATGATCAGAAGGCCGTTAACAACAGCATTTATTCTGTCACCTAAAGATATTATCTCCTTAGAAAGCCATTTATTAGAGCAACCAGTACACAATCAGCAAACTATGTGATTAATTTCACCGATATATACAACATTATTTAACTATCAATATTAAAATTAGGCAAAACTATTATATCATTATTTTTCCGATCGTAATTCATCCATATATTACAAAAACCATGAGTTTGGATATATTATCAAGTCATTTCCCGATGTAATCGTTAACAAAAAAATGGATTTACTAGTTCGTGGACGCTTCAGCCAATGAAGCCCGTTCCGTCCAAAAATCCATTTATTACAAGTTCCTTTCGCAACGGAATCGTTGCTGCTGTTGCTCTATCTTGCATCGGTTTAGACTTTCACAGAAAAAAGCCGGCTATATAAGTGGAACTAATTTTTTTACTTGGCGGTTGAAGTAAGCTACATTGGAATATATACAGTAAAATGTACGGTTTGGCGGCTAAACGGCATGTCACTGTACATAGTCCAATGTAAGATGAGACAAGGGGATACGATCAAGCTGCTCTAGATGATTTTTTTTCTGTTCTTCTAATAAAACCCCACAAAATGTTTAGCACGGGAGCGACAATACAAAATATTGCGAATGGAAGATATTCCAATGTAGAAACACCTAAGGTACCCGTAATGAATACGCCACTAACTCCCCAGGGAATAAGCGCATTGAAGGCTGCACCGGCATTGGCCAATATTGCCGAAAGCTGTTTTGGATGCAGATTGATTTCTTCGAATTGAAATTTGAAAGCTTCACCCGGCAAAATAATGGATAAATATTGTTCACCGAGAAGAATGTTAATTCCCATGGCACACAAAGCAGTCATTAAAATTAATTTTCCTTTTGTACTTACGAATGCCGAAATACTTGATATTAAGGTTTTAATGATCTTGAGCTCTACTAACAGTCCTCCCAGAGATAACGCAAGCAGGATAAGAGAAACAGACCACATCATACTTTGAATTCCACCGCGAGTAAGCAGGACATCTACACTCTCCACTCCTGTATGCGAAACGAATCCATCTTGCATCAGATTAGAAATTTCAACAAAGCTAGTGTGTGGATGATAGATATAGCTGATACAGATCGTAAAAGCAATGCTCAATAGCAAAGTCGGAATGGCAGGTATCTTTCTCCAAGCACAAATGAATAACACCAATACTGGAATTAATGTAACAACCGATATGGGAAAAGAGGAATACAATGTATTAACTAATTCATCAATTTGAGCCCCTGTTGACAAGACTTTTGAGTGACCCACTATCGCGAAGAAGATGAGCGAAATAACGAACGACGGAATCATTGTCCGCATCATGTTTCGTATATGATCGAATAAGTCCACCTCTGCTATAGCAGATGCTAAGTTAGTTGTATCAGATAAAGGGGATATATTATTACCTAAGAAGGCTCCTGAAATGATGGCTCCTGTGGTTAGTGCCGAATGGTATCCCATGATTTGCCCCATCCCAAAGAAGGCGATACCAACTGTCGAAATCGTTGTGAATGAGCTTCCTACGGTTACCCCCACAAGCGCACAAATAACAAAGACGGAAGGTAAAAAGAATTTTGCCGATAAAATTCCGAATCCATAAACCATAATCGTAGGAATTGTTCCTGCAGCAATCCAGACGCTTATCAAAGCGCCAATAAGCATAAATATAAGGATGGGAATCAAGCCCGGCATAATGCCGTGTTGAATGCCCTTGTGGATGACATCCCAAGAAACGCCTTTCATCTTCGCGAATAAGATAACAGCACCTAACGAAATCAAAATAGGAACTTGAGGAGATAAGCCTAAGCCTATAATACAAGTTCCTATGATCGCCAATAGAACAACTAAAAGAAACATACTTTCTTTTAGCGTAACATCTTTTTTCATATGATAGACTCCTTATCATTTAATGACCATCTATTTAATCATGCAGTCATCAAAAATTGGGATATAGATAGGACATAAACAATAATTTGAGCTTATTGATGCAAGCGCTGATCCGCCTTATTGTATGCTCCGTGCCATACGGGTCCAACGAAACGATTAAAAGCAAAGCCAGACCTGATGCCTTCGGCAGTGAATGCTTTTGCTTTCGCTACTGCCTCTTTCACAGATAGCCCCTTGGCAAGTCCTGCTGTTATAGCCGCGGCAAAGGTGCATCCTGCGCCGTGATTGTGATTCGTATGAATCTTCTCTGAGTCATACAATGTAAATTCCGAGCCATCATACAGCAAGTCAATCGCTTTATTATCCTCTAGCGATTTCCCCCCTTTAATTACGACATGTTTCGTGCCAAGCTCTATAATTTTTTGCGCGGCTTCCTTCATGTCAGCTACCGTGCTTACCTTGGCCATGCCGGATAATTGACCTGCTTCGAATAAATTAGGCGTTACAATCGTTGCTCTTGGCAAAAGATACTCGCGTATAGCCTGTCCATTTTTTGGCTGTACCAGTTCATTTTCCCCTTTGCATACCATCACCGGATCAATTACTACACTTTTCACATCGTATTTGTCAATGACGTTGCTCACGAGCTTAATGGTGTCGACCGATCCGAGCATTCCCGTTTTCATGGCATCCAATGAACCGCCGGAGAATATCGTTGTCAATTGCTCATGCACAAGCTCTGAGTCCATTGGATGTACATGATGATGCCAATGATTGTCAGCATCCATGGTGACGATAGCCGTGATAGCAGTCAAACCAAAAGTTCCATATTCTTCGAACGTTTTGAGATCCGCCTGCAGTCCTGCTCCCCCGCTTGAATCAGAACCGGCAACGGTTAAGACTTTTTTGATAGTCATTTCAAGCACTCCCTGTCTTGTAAGAGATTGTATAAAGGGTGAATGCGTAACAACATTCTATCGTTACGCATTCACGTTTCATTATTACGAATTCATTTCGTTGTTGTAAATCGATTCAAGTTTGTCTTGCATGGCTTTTTCAATCTTGGCAGCATATTCATCGAAGACCGCTTTATCATGAGCATATGGAGATAATCCACAAGCACGCAGTACGGTAACTTTGCCCTCGCGATCCCACTCTTTCTCGCTGAATCCAAGACTTTCAACAAATGGAAGCGGGCTATTGCCGTAGTCAGGAATAGCAAAATCTGTATGGGAAGTAATGAATTCGTTGTTGTATAATCCACCTTTAACGTAAGAAGCATAGTCGAAGAAATCATGGTTCAATTTATTCATTTTTTCCAAGTCCGTATTTCCTGCTTCGTTGAATACATAGTCCACCATGTTGAAGTCAGGTTTTGTTAGCGGATAAACGTTGATTGTTTTATCGCCAACTTTAAATTCTTTATTTTTCAAGAAATCGTAGAACCTATAAGCTCCCTCGATACTTGCACCGATTAATTTCCCATAACCAGTTACGTTTAATGGCAATACTTTATGAGCTGTCCAGACTGCTGCTGCAGTTGCGCCTGCTTTTGATCCTTCAAGAATATAAGCGCCCAGCAATGCAGGAATGTCCGCACCTTTTTCGAATACATAGGTTGCGAAGTAGGAGATGGCGTCACGCATTCTGCTATCTTTAATAACAATTGCACCAGCGGAATAAGGAATATACCCCATTTTGTGCGGATCAATTGTAATGGTTTCAGCTTGATTCATGGCTTTGAAGGAACTGTAAATATCTTTGGTAAGCCATTCATTTTTCTCTGTGAAAATGTTGTATTTTTCATAAACTTCATCAATTTTGTCGTAATCGATAAATTCATTGTTTTCGTCCAAGAAGATAGCACGAGCATATCCGCCATAAGCAGCATCCACATGAATGTAGAAATAAATTCCTTCTTTCGCCAATTTCTCGCGAAGCTCTACCATTTTGTCGATCCGATCCACTTGACCTTCTTCAGTTGTGCCAATTACACCAACTACACCGAGAACCGGAATTTCTTGTGCAGCTAATTCACGAATTTTAGCTTCTAATTTGTCAATGTCCATGCGGTATTGATTATCAACATCGATAGCTTCTACACAATCCAACCCAGTTCCGATAATGTCAGCAGCTTTCAACCAAGAATAATGTTTCGTTTGTGGAATCAACCATTTGCCTAATTTATTGAGGTTTTTACCACTACGAGCAGAGCGAGCTTTCACTTCATCAAGTTTGTCAGGAATTTGATCCATGATGTCGAGAATTTCCTCTGTAGACATATTTAATAATTCCCACTCTGATTTCCCTTCCACATATTCAGGCGCTACTTCTTTAATAGCAAGCGGAAGTGACTTCATGTTTCTTGCGTACCATAGACCTTCTAAGTTCGCGATTGAACCGTCGGCACAAATATGTCCCCAGCCTTTGTCTTTTTGGTAGCTCATAAGTGTAGCGAATTCATGTCCGACTTCTTCTTCCATTTGAGAAGTGCCTGGTGAAGATTCATAAGCTACGTTATTGCCGTTCCATAACATAGCAGCTGTATAAGCGATAATAGAAGGCATCAACGTTTCAGAATTCATATGTCCCCAGAAACGGCCTGCTGTGTGCCAAGGCAACGATTCTGTCCGAAGCTTGGAAGATAACTCATTAAATACACTACGTACATGGTCAGCAGTTTCTTGGAAGCTCTTCGAACTTCTATCATGCGGCGTAATAACCGGTAAATCTTGAGGTTGATAGTTTTGACGCCAGCCCACATGCTCATCTACGACTTTAAGTAACAATTCTTTGAATAAGTCAACATTTTCACCTTTGTCACCTAGGAATAGTGCTTTTAAATTGATATCTGGCATTGGATAATTCATTGTTTGTTCCTCCAATATGTTCAATTAGTATGTTAACGAATATATGAAACTTGATATTCAGTAGCTCGCTAGTGATTACTCACTTTTTTTCCACTCCGGTTTTTTACATTTGTAAATAATCAGAGCGATACCAACCATAACGATAGTAGCTCCCACTTGATAGATAATGTATCCTGTGTATTGGCTAGGCTTCAGAATCGATGGTGGAATGATACTGACTGTAATCGTGATAGCAACACTTAACATGGATAAGATGGAGACAAACCACATTAATCCGTTACCCTTGCTGCCTAATCTAAAAGGTCTTTCAACCTCAGGCATTTTGTATCGTAAGCGAATAGCTGAGATAGCAATTAATGCATATACAACACAGTACAGAATGGTCGTTGTTATCGTGATAATCAGAAACGCGCTGTTGACATCCGGTACGACCACGTACAAGACAGCTACTAATGAAATAACAATCGCTTGTATCATAACAAAGGTGATTGGAATATCCCTTTTCGTTCTTTTTTGGAAGAACTTAGGCAGGTTCCCTTCATCCGCAACTTTAATCATGGATTTACTTGGTCCCAATACCCATGCGCTTAATTGGACTAATACCCCAATTAAAATCATGGCTGAGATCATATTTACAACGATTGATGGTATGCCTAAATTTTCACAAAATATAAGATAAGGCTGCGTAATATTGGCAAGTTCTAATTGCCCTCTTGGTACTGCGTTGGATACCGTTAAACCAGCAACAAGGTTAAAAATAACCAATAAAATAACGGAAGCAATAACGGCTATCGGATAGTTGCGTTTCGGATTCTCGATATTGTTCGCATGCACGGACGAGATTTCAACACCTGCGAAGATAAAGATAATCCCCGACAAATAAGATAAGCTCCCCAATTCTGAAAAGTTCGGCACTAAATCTTTAACTTCAAAATTCCCCAAATAGCTGTTCGGCTGGATTCCGTTTTTGAACAAGTACATTACACCTAAAATGACAAGAATCACAAATGGAATGTAGACCCCTATAACCGATCCCAAATTACCGCAAATTTTAACCATATCAAATTTAAGATTTAATAACGTTACCCCCCAGTAAGAAATGAGGATAACCGCAAAAATAAAGTAATTGTTTGAAGATAGTTCTGGTACGTTAATGACATATCCGAACAACACGCCTACTGTGGAAGATACCATTACCATACCGAAGAACATTTGAACCCATAATAACCAAGAGGTTACGAACCCCCATTTTTCACCCAAAGCTTTCTTCACCCAAACTTGAGGCCCTCCCTCTTCAGGGAATCCTGTTGAAAGCTCAGCTGACATCAATGCGATAGGCAGTGCAAATAACACCGCTGCCACAAGCATGTAGAAGATTTGGGTCCAGCCTGTTATGGAGAGCGTCGGTACACTGCGTACAGTACCAAAGAACGCCATCGTAATACCGATTAACCCGAAAAGTGTTAATCTTTTTGATTTGCCCATAAATCTGTCCTTCTTTCTGCTATTCAATTCTTTATTTCAAAGTCTCTTGAAAATTTAGAGAAATAATTCACATGCAAGAAAAGATGTATAACGAATGTGGTGGTTTATTTCTCATCTTCACCTCTCGTTATGAAAATGTTTGTCTATAATTGTTAATCGATTAACTGGAACAACGCCAGTTTACGCCTCATTTTTTGTTATGTCAATAACCTATAACTCTCTGTTGTATAAGGCTTTTTGTTGTTTTTCCAAAATCTAATTACTTGTGCCTTTAAAGCTTTTACTACTTTATTGATAAAGGCTTTAAACGATGCGCGCTTTTAAGGGTAAAAGCGGCTATGAACTGAATTTCGGATTTATAATTCATATTTATGCATAATTATTCTATGTTTACTTTTTGTAAGGAAGGAATCATTGAGATATGGAGTATGGGAAGTAACCTTATACGGAATCACTGCAGATCACTTTGGCTCGGAAGGCATACTTATGCAGAATGAAGAAATGTCTCATTTGGCAGTCTGGGGCTTAGAGAATAGTGGAATTAACCTTTTTTTCTTTAATTTATCAATCAAATTTTAATGGTTTAAAATTGTGGGAATTTTAAACAAGGGGATTATTTTCCAAAAAAATATTTTGCGATAAACAAGATTCTTCAGGGGGATTGTGCTGACACTGACTCTTATCGGGAACGAAATGTTCCGTTAATGGATGGCACATTCAGACTGACGGGGATCTGCTTCATCCACCCCTTTGCTTCATTCTCCCCATCCTTCAGAAAGCAGTATGACCAAGGGAGTCTCTGGGTCTCTGGAGAAATGACTGAGCGAATAATTGGAAAGGGACTATTCCGCAGCCACTTCCATGGCTTTTGGGACAGTCCCTCTTTAGAAAGATCATAAATGATAGATACCCTATTTTTTTAAATGTTACTAGAAGAGAAAAAAGGGTTGTTTTGTTCTTCCCTTAAACCTGGATGCCACTCTAACATACTTTCAAATGCACAATTTGCAATCGAATCTTCTGTATATAATGTATCCATGTCTAGATCAAAGCTGTTATCGATTTCGAATTGGTCCATCACATCTTTTAAAAGTCTGCTATATCCTATTAATCTTCGTGATGCAATATGGGTATTTTTCCTAGCTGAAAGCTTACTCTCCGCAGCTTCATCGAACAATGATAACCCTTTTTTCATTTTCATAATAATAGCACGGTCATCACCCTTGGAATTAACGGCTTTCACCTTCACAAATAAGTTGTTTTCAATATCCAATGCCTTACTCCACAGGGATACCCAGTTATCATATTTAATATAATATCTGCCTTGAAAATAACTTTTTATTGTTGGGAGCAAGATATGGATTCTGGGATAATATCTATCCCCTGATTTCACAATATCCAGCATTCGAAAATAACCAAGAGTAGCTTCCTTTATGCTCTTATACTTAAACAAACGATTAAATCCAATTAACATATTATTTAGCTCTTGATTGATATGTTCTTCTGTCACATTATCTAAACCTAACTCCACTACCAACCAATTGACTTGTTTCTCTTTGTTAACTTTTGTTATCATGTAGTGATTAAAATATGCTAATTGTAACGAGCGTTTCCACGATACAAGCATGATTAATCCCCGCTTTTACTCCATGATGATAGCTGAATTAAGGTAAACTACCCCAATTTCACTAGACTGTAGTTCTTTTTGCCTTTGCGAATAATAATAAATCTGCCATCGAATGAGTTTTCCATGGTTACATCCATGCTTACATCAGTTACTCGTTCCCCATTCATGGAAATTGCTCCGTTCGTGATATCTTCTCGAGCCTGGCGCTTAGACGGTTCAATGCCTAGATCGACTAACCACTCCACAATATTTTTTGTTTCTTTTGAAGCATGGAAGGTAGGCATATCTTTAAATCCTTGCTCAATTTCATCTGCGGTTAATGATTTAATATCTCCGCTGAATAATGCTTCTGTTATTTTTTTCGCTTGATTCAACAATTCATCACTGTGCACAAATCTTGTCATTTCTTCCGCCAATACTTTTTGTGCTTCACGTTTATGCGGTTCTGTTTTCACCTTGACCTCTAATGCGTCGATCGCCTCTTTATCTAAGAAGGTGAAGAATTTCAAGTATCTAATGACATCACGGTCATCTGTGTTAGCCCAGAACTGGTAGAATTCAAATGGCGTTGTTTTGTTAGCATCTAACCATATTGCCCCGCCAGCTGTTTTACCGAACTTGGTGCCGTCCGCTTTTAACATTAATGGAATCGTTAATCCGAATACTTTGGCGCTTGAACCTTCTTTTTTACGAATCAAGTCCAGACCACTTGTGATGTTCCCCCATTGGTCGGCACCACCAATTTGCAATTGAACATCTTCTTCTTTGAATAGATGATGGAAGTCCATTGACTGAAGAATCTGGTATGAGAACTCCGTGAATGAAATACCACTATCTAGACGACTTGCTACAATGTCTTTTGCCAGCATCGTATTGACACTGAAATTTTTCCCGTAGTCACGCAAGAAGTCTATTATGTTTATTTTATGTGTCCAGTCATAGTTGTTTACCATTTTCAGTTCATTGCTGCCGCCTGTATCAAAGAGCTTTTTCATTTGTGCAGTCAGAGCTTCAACATTCTCTTGCACTTGCTCTAATGTTTGCAATTGACGTTCTGTTTGCCGTCCACTTGGGTCACCAATAGTTCCGGTCGCTCCACCAATTAAGATAACAGGATGGTGTCCAGCTAACTGGAAGCGTTTCATCATCATAAATGGAATTAAATGTCCAATGTGCATACTATCTCCCGTTGGATCGACACCACAGTACAGGGAAATCTTCTTTTCATTTACCAATTCGCGTAATCCTTCTGCATCTGTTTGTTGGTTGATCGCATCGCGCCATTCGAGTTCTTCGATAATATTCATGGTTGTCCAACTCCTTTTATTTTTAAATCTCCTATACGTATGACAAACGCTGATATAAAAAAAATCGCCCTTATGTCTATAGTAGACATAGGGACGATTTATTAACCGTGTTACCACCCAAATTGTATTAATAGCGCTGCAGTCACTATTAATACCACTCTTAGCAATAGTATCGATTGCTAATCCGCTTAGCATTACCTAAGATACTCCAGAGTGTAATTCACAGGTTTGTTTGTACTAGGTTGCATCAACCCCTAGCTTTCTGGAAACAGTGACAAACATGCTACTAGGCTCTTTCAACGTATATCATATATAAGATTACAGAACAGTATAGTGAATAAAAGAATACTTGTCAATAAACTTTTAGACTAATATCGATTATCTCACCCACCTTAAGACGGAGAAGCCTTTCACTGGGCCGTAAATTGATGCACAATGAAGGAGGATAACAGCTTTCGCGTTGATCCTGCCCCCACTTTGTTCCTGATCTTTTCAATGTGGTTTTTCACCGTTTTCTCACTAATCATGCAATGGCTAGCAAGTTCTTTGTTACTATATCCGTACACAACCATAAGATTCATAATCTCACTCTCCCGCTTGGTCAATTGATAATGATCGGCGAAGGAGTGAATCACTTGATCCATGGTCGTCATCGGAACGGGTTGCTCGTCGTATTCTGTATTCATGCTCTGTACCTCTTGTGAACGTTAAATTTCCGCTTTCAGCAGCTCTAACTCATGTGTAACTTCTTCGTTTATCGTAACCGTAGACGCGTTCTGCCCTGCTGTTGCCGCTTATTCATCGGAGTAAACCGACATACTTTGCGACCCTTTTCGAACACTTTCAAGAACTCTGAAAATCACTTTTAGCTTTCCTTCGATTTTGTTCAGCGCTCCCTTGGAATTGCCGCCAATTTCCGGACTTCATCTGCCACGATACTAAATCCTCTGCCATGCTCTCCTGCTTTCGCCGCTTCAATAGCCGCGTTCAAGTCAAGGAGATGACTTTGTTCCGAAATGCCCCTCATGACATTACCCATATTATGAATGTCGGAAACCTCCTTGTTCAATTCCATCACTTTGCAGTGGGTCAGCTGCTGTTTCTTTAAATTGTTCGATCGTACTATGTTTAGTAATGAGCTCAAGAAGTTCGGGCTGAGATACAAACTGTTGGTACACAATTCATCTACAAGCTGATTGGTCACACTGGCAAACTCCACTTTCTTACTTTTTAAGAGGGATAAATCTCTGTCTGTAATCCCAATAAATTCAAGCTGGATTCTTCATTCCGCCTGCAAAGTAATCATCGATTACTTCTCCTTATTAACCATAAATAATGTGAGTCGAGCCTAACTATTATACAACCGATATTGGGGATGTCCAACAATTATCAGTATGAAGCAAGACAGCAATATTTAAAATATTAATGAATATTGGGATGAAATCGGATGGGAGGGAACGTCATGGACTTCAAAATTGTTGTGGCTGAGGATGAGCAAGCGATTGCAAGTGCGATCGCCTATGCATTGAGACGGGAAGGATATACGGTTGAGACGGCCACAGGTGGCGAAGAAGCGCTGAGCAAGACGGAATCGTTCCAACCGCATGTGTTGGTGTTGGACGTCATGATGCCGAAGATGAGCGGCTTCGGTCCAAGATCGGCACAGATTATCAACACTTCAAGCGAATATACAAGCGCTGAAGGAGAACGTTCTTCCGTTCTGGGATGGCATAGAAGGACAGGTCAAGCGCATGTTCGGCGGTGGATCAGGTAAATAGACGCACAAAAAAAGTGCATGGAAGCAGGCCCGTTATGCGCCTGTTTTCATGCACTTTGATAGTTAATCCTTATTTCGTGCCTGCATCAATTTCCTTCACCATTTCTGCAACGGAGAGCAGTCCGCCACCGGACAGATACCAGTAGCTCGGATCCAGATAGACGATATTTCCATCTTTGAATGCTTTTGTATTTTTGACCAGCTCATTCTCCACCACTTGCTTCGCAGACGATTCGCCGCCTATCGCCGCGCTTCTGTCAACGACGAACAGGTAGTCCGGGTCTTTTTCCACAATGTATTCAAAGGAAATACCTTTACCGTGCGTGGAAACCTCAATATCTTTATCTACTGGAGTGTAGCCGAATACGTCATGGATAATGCCGAATCGGGAACCTGCTCCGTATGCGCTGATTTTACCGTCGTTCGCCAAAATGATGAGCGCGTTTTTGTTGTTTGCCGTCACTTTTTCATTTAACTTTTTAATCGAATCGTCGATGTTGGCCAGTTCTGTTTTCACTTCGTCTTCTTTGCCGAAAATTTGCCCGATAGTCGTTGCATTCTCTTTAAAGGAATCCATGTAACGCGCCGTATCGACACCCAAGTAAATCGTTGGGGCAATTTTCGTGAACTCTTCATACATGTCAGACTGTCTGCCGGAAATGATAATTAAATCCGGAGCAAGCTCATTGATTTTCTCGAAATCCGGCTCTTTCAAGCTGCCGACATTCGTATATTTGTCGTCTTCGAATTTGGAAAGATACGGCGGCAAGTTGCCTTTCGGCATCGCAGCTACTTCGATCCCTAATTTATCCAATGAATCCAATGTGCCAAAGTCAAACACGACGATCTTCGAAGGATTTTTCTTTACCTTCGTTTCCCCTAATTTATGCTTGATCGTAAGCTCTTCAGCCGGTTGGTTTGTTGCCGCTGCGTTGGACGCATCGCCTTTTGATTCCTTTTGCCCGCAAGCCGCTACTACCGTGACCAACATGGCAATTATGAGAAACATAACTGTCTTCTTCATTTTTCCACCTCGATAATTTTTTATTGATGCTGTTCGCACCGTGACCCTTTTGAAAATGCATGTATATCATTTCAATGAAACCAGACGGAATCATTGAAAGCTGTAACCCGTGTTAAGCGAAATAGACACAAATCTTGTTGTCATTGATATCTTCGATCTGAATGTCCATATCATATATTTCTTGCAATACGGACGGGACGATAATCTCCTTGGTGGTGCCTTCTCTGACGACTCTGCCGTTCTTGAGCGCGACGATATAATCCGAATAACAGGAAGCGAAATTAATATCATGGATGACGATAACGATCGTCTTGCCAAGCTCATCCACCAGTCTCCGTAAAATTTTCATAATTTGCACGGAATGCTTCATATCCAAATTGTTAAGAGGCTCATCCAGAAGGATATACTCCGTATTTTGGGCGATGACCATGGCAATGTAGGCCCGCTGCTTCTGGCCTCCGCTTAGTTGGTCCAAATATTTATGCTCTATATCCTTGAGATCCATATATTCAATCGCTTCATCGACATATTTCCAGTCCTCTGTCGTCAGCCTGCCTTGCGAATAGGGAAAGCGTCCGAAGGATACGAGCTCCCGAATCGTCAACCGGAGATTGATATGGTTGGACTGCTTCAGAATCGATATTTTTTTCGCCAAATCATTGCTCTTGCATTGACTGATATCTTGCTCGTCGATGTAAATGTCTCCTGCGTCTTTCGAAATCAGACGGCTGATCATTGACAGCAGCGTGCTCTTCCCTGCCCCGTTCGGACCGATAAAGGAGGTGATCTTGCCCTTCTCTATCGTAACGGACACCTGTTCCACCACGTTTTTGTTCCCATATTGCTTTGAGACATTTTTTACTTCTACCACGATTTATTCTCCTTTAATAGAAGATAGATGAAGTAGCCCCCGCCGACGAAATTGATAATGACGCTTAAGGTAGTGGAGAACGTAAATACTCTTTCCACAATCAACTGTCCCCCGACTAACGCGATGATGCTGATGAGGACGGAGCCTAAAATCAAAAACTTATGCTGATACGTCTTCAAGAACTCATACGTCACGTTCACGACGAGCAGCCCCAGGAACGTGATAGGGCCAACCAGCGCCGTTGAGATGGAAATGAGTATCGCGACGACAATCAGCAGCCGCTTGACCACATAATCATAATCGACGCCCAGGTTAATGGCCTGCTCTCTTCCCAACGACAGCACATCCAAGTACTTGGTGAATCGCATGAAATACAACGACACGAGCAGCACCGAGATGCTGGCGATAATAAGCAGATCGGTCTTGATATTGTTGAAGCTCGCGAACATCTTATCCTGCACGATGGCGAACTCATTCGGATCGATGAGCACCTGCATGAACGTGGACAGACTTCCGAACAAGGTGCCGAATATCAATCCGATTAACAATAAAAAATAAATATTTTGATCTTCGCGCTTGAAAATGACTTTGTATAAAATACTTGAAAACAGAACCATAAGGCCAACGGAAATAATAAAGTTGATATTGCTGTTCGTTATCGTCGCGTTCATGGAGCCGAATACGAAGATGACGAACGTCTGGATTAACATATATAGCGAATCCAAGCCTAAAATGCTCGGCGTCAATATGCGGTTGTTCGTTATCGTCTGGAATACGGTCGTCGCAAAGGCGATACAGCCCCCAGTCAATATAATTGCAAATACCTTCATGCCTCTTCGTGGAAGGACATAGCCCCAGTTGTTTCCGATTTTGATAAATACAAATACGGCAATCAACGCGACGGCAATGGTGGCGAGAACTCCTAGTTTTCCTTTATAGCCCATGTGCCCTTCTCCTCATCAGTAAGTAAACGAAAATAGCACTTCCTATGACACCGACGGTCAAGCTAATTGAAATCTCATACGGATAAATAATGATTCGACCGAGTATGTCACAGAACAAGACGAATACGGCCCCAAGCAGAGCGGTATGAGAAAGGCTGTTCTTCAAATGATCGCCTTGGTATATGGACACGATGTTCGGCACAATCAAGCCCAGAAACGGTATCGTCCCTACCGTTAGCACTACCGATGAAGTCACCAGAGCTACGATTACTAAGCCGATATTAACGACCCGTTTGTAATTCAACCCTAAGTTCTTGGAGAAATCCTCGCCCATTCCGGCAACCGTAAATTTATTGGCATACAGGTAAGCAATGACGATGAGCGGAATGCTGATATACATCAGCTCGTACCGCCCCTTAAGAATCATGGAGAAATCGCCCTGCAGCCATGAGGACATATTCTGAATCAAATCATACTTATATGCGAAAAAGGTAGAAATCGAACTGATAATGTTGCCGAACATCAACCCGACAAGCGGAATGAAGATCGTATCTTTGAATTTGATCTTGTCTAGAATCTTCATAAATACAAAAGTTCCGAGCAAGGCAAAGACAAAGGCGACAACCATCTTAAGCAGCGGACTGGCGCTCGTAAACAACATCAAAGATACGAGAATGCCGAGCCGGGCCGAGTCCAACGTCCCCGCCGTCGTCGGCGACACGAACTTATTGCGGCTTAACTGCTGCATAATCAAGCCGCAGATGCTCATGCTGACGCCTGCAATAATAATGCTGATAAGGCGCGGCAGCCTGCTGACGAGCAAAATTTGTGCTTGGTCATCCGACAAATGAAATAAATCCAGCGGCGTTATATCCTTGACCCCGATAAAAACCGAGGCAAATGAAAAAATAATGAGGGCGATAACCAAGTATCTTTTCTTCATGACTCTTCCTTTTTGCAGAGTGTGATTTTTTATTTATGTATAGATGGATAAATATAGGCAGTAATGATATTCATTATCAATAAACTCAAGGAGTATTGTAGCCTACCTTAAAATGAGTGTCAAGATTAATGATAATAATTATCATTGGAAAATGATAAAATCATCACTGACGTGTTGTCAATGGTCGTTAGCTTACCTTTATTCATCTGATAGTGAGAGCTTCACAATTAATGACCACTTGGCTTTCTTTAATTGCCCGGGGGTAAAATCTATCGTCTTGATGTAGTTTTCAATCCGTAGCATTGATCCCCTATACAGCCGCCTGCTCCAGCGCGGCCTGATAGCTTCATCATATCATTGCTCGATTGTGTGTGGTCCGCTTAGCTCTCCTTTTTTTCATAGTGAATTCCAATTCCATTTTCTGCTATAATACACGTAATCGTTTTCAGTTAATCGACATCAACCAATATTATTCGACCACCACGATTTTCTGGACAAGCTTGACATGCAGCAAGGTCTAGGCGAATGCACACAGCCACGATGGGAATCAGATATGAATTCATAAGCTACCTATATTATGGGAGGCGGTATTTATGCAAAATAAGGCGGCAGGCAGCAAACCGAATATCGTGTTAGTGTTAACGGACGATCAAGGGGCATGGGCCATGGGATGCGCCGGAAATCATGAAATTCACACGCCCAACCTCGACCAGCTTGCGGCACAGGGAATCCGGTTCGCCAACTTCTTCTGCACCTCTCCCGTCTGTTCGCCGGCGCGGGCATCCCTGTTCACCGGGCGCATTCCATCGCAGCATGGCGTTCACGACTGGATCCGGGAAGGAAACATAGGACCAGACGCGATTCCGTATTTGGCTGGTCAGACTGCCTTCACCGAAATTTTGGCGGAGAACGGTTATGTGTGCGGCATCAGCGGGAAGTGGCATCTTGGTGACAGCATGACACCGCAAAAAGGCTTCACCCACTGGTTCGTTCATCAGAACGGAGGGAGTCCCTATTACAATGCGCCGATGGTGCGGGAAGGCGAACTCGTCTGTGAAAAAGGCTACATTACCGATGTCATTACGGATGATGCACTGCAGTTCCTGGAATGGCAGGACAGTTCACGACCTTTTTATTTGAGTGTTCACTATACGGCGCCGCACAGTCCTTGGATTGGGAACCATCCGCAAGCCTTCACCGACCTGTACGCTGACTGTCCATTCGAGACGTGTCCGCAAGAACCCGCACACCCTTGGCGCATTCCGACCGCTCCCGGACCAGAAAATCCGCGGGACAATGCAATCGGCTATTACGCTGCCATTACGGCGCTGGATGCCAACGTTGGCCGGATTCTCCACAAGCTGGATAAGAAGGGCTTGCGCGATAATACGCTCGTCATCTTCTTGAGCGACAACGGGTTCAACACGGGGCATCACGGCATATGGGGCAAAGGCAACGCCACGTTCCCGCAAAATATGTACGACACCTCTGTCAAAGTTCCCGCGCTATTCAGTCATGGCGGAAGGATCCCGCACGGCATCGTATGCGAGCAGTTGGTGAGCGGGTATGATTTCATGCCCACGCTGCTCGATTATGTCGGCTTGACACACGACGAAGCTGAGCATCTCCCCGGGAGCAGCTTCCTCCCGCTTCTGCTCGGGGAAGAGATGCAGGAGCGGGACAATATCGTCATCTATGACGAATATGGTCCGGTCCGTATGATTCGGAGCAAGGAATGGAAGTATGTTCATCGCTATCCTTACGGCCCGCACGAGCTGTATCATCTGGCAGCCGATCCGGGAGAACGCAGCAACTTGATTGATCATCCAGACTATCGTCGTCAAGCTGCCACGATGAAGGCGCAGCTGGAAGCATGGTTCCACCGTTATGTCGACCCTGCCTTGGACGGGACGAAAGAGGCCGTCTACGGTTCCGGTCAGCTGCGTCTTGCCGGTCTCGCCAGCCGCGGTGAGAAGGTGTACGAGGAGCAATGAAATTGGGCCCTGGATTTCCGTCTAGGGAATTCAGGGTCTATCTATTCGTTACTCCGCTTCCGTAATGACAGGCAAGCTGATTGTAAACGTGGTCCCTTGCTGCGGCAAGCTATCCACCGATATGCTTCCTCCATGATTGTCAATAATATTGTAGCTGACCATTAAGCCAAGGCCCGTTCCTGTATCCTTCGTCGTATAGAAAGGCTGTCCGAGCATCTCCAGCTTGTCCGGGGGAATGCCGCATCCTTCGTCTTGAATCGTTATATATACAGATTCCTCCCTTAACAAGACATCGATGTAAATATGTCCGCCTTCCGGCATCGCTTCAATCGCATTTTTAATTAAATTAATGAACACCTGCTTGATTTGATTCGGCTCACAATATAACCATATCGTTCCATGCAAATAACTGGATATAATTGTGCTATTCTTCATGGTCGCCTGTACTCTCATCAAAGCGATGATTTGTTCGAGCAGCAGCACGATATCCGTTTTTCTAATCGTTATGACATTCGGCTTAGCCAATATAAGTAATTCGTTACAAATGATTTCAATGCTTTTCAATTCGGATTCTACGATGTCATAGTATTGTTCCTTCTCTCCCTTTAATGTCCGCATCAGTTTAATAAATCCGTTGATCGAGGTGAGCGGGTTACGAATTTCATGTGCAATCCCTGCCGCCAGTTGGCCGACAATCGACAGTTTCTCCGAATGAAGCATCCGCTCTTCTTCTTTCTTCCGTTCCGTGACGTCCTGGAATACCCCGATTACCGCTCGTTCTCCGCAATAGGTAGCTGGAATCGAGAGCCCTTCCACATACTTCAACTCTCCGTTATAACACGTAATCTTATATTTGGCGTTCCCTATCTTCTCCCCTTGACGGTATTTGCGCCTTCTCCCTTCCAACTTATCGTGATTGCTCGGATCTACGATATCGTTCGTGGACGTTCCCAGTACATCCTCTGCGCTCTCGGCCCCAATTAAATTGAGCGCGGCGCGATTGACATACTGACATACACCGCTTTGTGTGATGAGCACGGCTAACGGCAGCTCTTCCAACAGGTTGCGGAAGGACTCTTCCTTTTCCCTTAACACGTCTTCCGTCTGCTTTTGTACAAATTCGGTCAGCTTTTTTGCCGTAATGTCATGGAACTGCGAGAATAGAAAGACAGGCTCTCCCTTCTCGTTATATACAACCGATGCGATAACCATGCACCATACCGTTTGACCCAGCGGCAAATACCAAAATATTGATTTATGTGTTTTGTACGGAATAATTCGCTAAAGGAATGGAATATCCTCGTTCACGAATTAACTTTTTTCCATAAATCATGCAGCGGAAGACGATTCGTTCGTTAAGGTTGGGAGTGATTGGAGGACTTCCATTGACTGCTGCCGCAATCTATGCAAATGTAGGTAACGAAGGACGATATCCATGCAATCACTCAGGGGTGAAATGATGATAGAGATGCATACTTCGCTTACCGTCATGTCGTACAACATTCAGCATGGCCGTGGAATGGATGACCGGTACGATCTGGTCCGGATTGCGAATGTCATTCGTGATTCCGAGGCGGATATTATCGCTCTGCAGGAGGTCGATCGCTGCTTCGCGGACCGAAGCAACTACGAGGATACGATTGCCGTATTGGCTGCGCAGTTGGAGATGAATTACGCCTATGGCGCCAACTTGGATTGGGCCCCCGAGCCGGGACGCAGCGAGCGGCGGCAATACGGAATAGCCGTGTTAAGCAAATACCCGATCGTGAAGCAGCGCCATTACCTGCTGAACAGCTTCGGCAACGAACAGCGCGGACTGTTGAAGACGGAAATTGACGTGAATGGTGCCCGGCTGTTTTTCTATGCGACCCACCTCGGCTTGGAAGAGAAAGAACGGATGGCACAAACAGAGGAAATTCTCGCAATTGCCACAGCACGAACAGGTTCTGCCGTCGTTGCGGGCGACTTCAACGCATATCCGGATGGTCCAGAAATTGCGCACATGACGCAAGCTTTTTGCAATGTGTTTACCGATATTCCTATGGCATATACGTATCCGGCCGGGGAGGCAAATGAAACGATCGACTACATCCTCGTTGGCGGTGGGGTTATCTTCGGAGAGCGGCGCGAGGTTATCCAGACGCTAGCATCAGATCATTACCCTATCGTGGCAAGCTTGTCGTTATCGCGGAAACGGTAATGCGAACAGGAGCGCCAGAAACTCTATAAGCGGGAATCAATCCCCGATTCGAGAGGAGATCGATTTCACTTTAAGAATCCAGGCGCTCCATATTCCGACTGCCATTCCACAAGAGTCAGCCAAGCATGAACTAGACCACCCTAAGCATGTGCCTGCCCGGACGTCTCCTTCACCTTCGGCTTAACCAACGCGAATGCCATTCCGCCGAAAATCAACACAATGCCTGCCATCTGCATGCCAGTCGGCCGGAATCCCGTAAACACTGTATCCAGCAGAATGGCTACGGCCGGATCGAGAAATACGAGTGCTGAAATAATGCGCGTCGGCAAATAACGCAAGCTGTCAAAAAATAAATAATAGACAAATCCGGTATGAATGAATCCCGTAGCTACAATGGCGGACCAATTGCTTGCAGTCACACCTTCAAAAGCACTGAAATCGACAAACGGCAGCAAAATGAAGATGCCGAGCGTTGTCTGCAATACAGTCATGGCATAGGCGCTCATATTCGCAACGCCCTTGCCCAGCAATGTCGTAAACGCATAAAACAGAGCGGCCAGCAGCGCCCATATTACGCCCGAAGACAGTAATTCATCAAGTGATGTGCCGCCATTGAGACCAATGACGAGCAAGGTGCCAATGAAGCAGATGACGATAGACATAAACGCCAGCAGCGTCAATCTTTCTTTAAATACGATACTTCCGATCAGAATGACGATCACCGGAGCCAGATGATAGATAGAGATGGCTATCGTAATGGACATCAGCTCAAAAGCTTTGAATAGAAACACCCAATTGAATACGAGAAAAACGCCGCAGGCCAAAATTTGAGCAACTTCTTTTTTGTGCCATCGTTCTTGTCTATATTGTCCAGACAGAACCCAGCATAGACTCAAAAACAATGTCGCACAAATACAGCGCACAAAAACCAATTCGAGTGACGGCAGGCCCGTATGTTCGGAGAAGAAGCCGATCGAACCGAATATACACATCGAAATAATCATTTTAACCATAGGCAGTGATAATGACTTCATAATAGAATCAACCCCAGATGTTATAGCAATAACTACTAGTATATTATTTTTTTTGTATACAGCCAACCTTTAATTACCAAGAAGCCTATATATCTTTCTCGATCGATAGTCATTTTTGCTTAGCAAACATAGCTATATACAAACCTGACAATACGATAATCATGCCGAGCAGTTGCTGCCACGCTACCGTTGAGCCGTACAGTACTACCGAAGCCAGCGTCGCAACGATGGGAACCAGATTTAAGTACATGCTCGCTTTCATTGCCCCGATTTGTTCGACTCCTTTGTTAAAAATGATATATCCAACCAGTGTTCCGCACACAACCATATAAAGCATCTCCTGCCATCCTTGCCAAGACATATGGGGAACCCGCTCCCACCCTCCTTCCAGCAAAGAACTAACCAGGAGCAGCAGAGAGCCGAATAAAGTCGTCAACGTAGTTGTGAGTAACGGCGATACATCCTTCATTACCGCCTTCCCTGCCAAACTATATAGCACTCCGCATATCAATGCTGCCACAAACATCAAATCTCCGATATTCAATGACGAGGATAAAAGCGCGTCCAGCGAACCTTCCGTTATGACCACAAGCACGCCTATCGATGTAAGAATGAGGCCAAGACCTGTTCTGCCGCTCCATGATTCCTTCAGAAATAGCACAGCTCCCAGTGCTGTGAACACGGGCATGGTCGCGATAATCAAGGAACCATTAATGACCGAGGTATAATGCAAGCCGACGAAGAACAACGCATTATAGCCGAATATACCTGTCACGGCTATAAACAGCAAGCCTTTCCACCGCACCTTCAGCACATCCATTTTCCATACGGATCGGATGGTGACGATCAAGGCCAATATCATTCCTGCCATGCCGAAGCGAATCGTGGCAGCCACTAGCGGAGGAATCTCGGTCACGACATGCTTCGCCGTTGCGAACGATCCTCCCCAAAATAAAGGAACGAGCAGCATCCATACGTACATTGAGCTCCATTGCGTTTTATCCTGCTTTGCCATGTTTCCATTCATTTTGTTATCTCCTTCTCCATTATAATAATTATATGTTTAAACATATAAACATATAATTCAAAAAAAATTAGTAGTTTGTCTCAATCGCTGCAATCAGCTCTTTAATTTGAGTCATGAATTCACTGGCGCGCAACGAATAATACTTCTCCGTTCCGTTTCTATCAAACGAAATCAGATCGGCTTGACGCAGTATTTTTAAATGATGCGATACAGTCGGTCTGGAAATTCCCATTTTTTCCGTAATTTGATTGACATTCAAGCTGCCTTGCTCCAGAAGCAGCATAATGATCTGTTGGCGGTTCTCGTCTCCCAGCGCTTGAAAAATGGGAGTCGCTTCTTTGAATTTGTCCAACACCAGTTCTTTATTTCTGCATTCGAACGGTTCCATCCAACTTGCGCCCCCTTGTGTTGATATTTTTAAGCATATTCATTTTATGCCATCGCTTATCGTTTTTCAAGCGCCCGTGGGGCGACATGCCGTGAGCCATTAGAATGTCGAATTCCCGCTTGCGTGTCTTCCAGAACGCGCAGACCGAATATAGGCAGAAGAAGAACGAGAACATGAAAATCAAATATTGCGTTATTTTCATGCCCATTGTTTCCAAGCGGGAATGTCTGCTATAACCTGGCCATGGAGCCGCTTTGTTTCTATCAGTC
Organism: Paenibacillus sp. MER TA 81-3; assembly: GCF_023713585.1. Lineage (NCBI taxonomy): Bacteria > Bacillati > Bacillota > Bacilli > Caryophanales > Paenibacillaceae > Paenibacillus > Paenibacillus sp. MER TA 81-3. The sequence goes on along the minus strand of NZ_JAMAWB010000024.1, from coordinate 411 downwards.
CTTTGCTTCATTCTCCCCTTCATTCAGAAGACAGCACACCGATAGATGTCTTCAGGTGACTGTCACCGTCCATCGGCCGTTTCATGCCATGCAATCCGAAACCTCATGTGCTTGATTTGGGCGATATCATCCTGACTGCATGGGAGAATGGACACCTCTACGAGTTCCCTGCTGACCGAATGGGAGAATGGGCATATGGGCCATTATTAGACTGGCCGCTCGTGTGAAGGGAAAGGGGCGATCCGTCTGGCATGACGCAAAAAAAGAAACCCTTCCTCAAGAAGGAGGCCACTGAAAAAGTCCCTTAGTCCTGAAAGAGACAATTCTTCATTTTTTTGAAGAGTCTGTCTCTTTTTTTCGGTATAATCAAAGTATCTCATCAAAGGCTGGTGATCTCTGTGCTCCCGAAGC
>NZ_JAMAWB010000023.1:0-96087 GCF_023713585.1 Paenibacillus sp. MER TA 81-3 | reverse complement strand
TACACTGAGAGTGATCACAACAGATTTAATTACTTGTTTGGATTGCTAACACAAACAAGCAGCTATTCGAACAGTGCAGGAAATGCAGACTGGGCAAGAGGACAGTTAATAGAGGCATATAATAAATGGCATCAGGAAATATCCTTTGCTGAATCCTTGGCCATGGGGGCTGCCGCTTTGCGTGTTGAACGCGGGGGAGCGAAGGGACAGGCCCGCGGATGTAACTGTTTTACTGCTGGAACCAACGTTCAAACAGACGAAGGGGAGAAAAATATCGAAGACATTGAAGTCGGAGATAGAGTTCTTGCCAAAGACGATGAGACAGGCGAGATGGCTTACAAGGAAGTGGAATGGCTCTTCCAACGGGACGTTGAAGAAACGTATAATATTACTGTTGGCAGCGAGGACATAACGACAACCGATGAGCATCCATTCTGGATTGTCGGTAAAGGTTGGGTGGAAGCACAGTACCTAGCGGTGGGCGATGTTCTGACAACCTCGGATGGCAAGGAATTAGCCATTGAGAAGATTGAGGTTAAGAAGGAACATGCTACGGTTTATAATTTCAAAGTTAAGGACTTCCATACGTATTTTGTCTCGAACCTTGGAATTTGGACACATAATGCCTGTTTAAGTGTTTCTGGGAAAAAAGGTTGGACATTACATCATGGTTCTATGGATGACTTTACAAAGAAAAATGGTTATACCATTGGAAGCCAGAAAGATACTTTTGATATGAAGAAGAGTATTGTTTATAACAAAAATGGAAAGGCAATCGGCGAGATTCATTATAGCCAACCCCAATACGTCGGAAATAGCACTAAAAATGCTCAAACTGGAAAATATTTTCCTGATCATTTTCAAAAGTATAAGCCCGGAACAACCGAACTCATGAATGAGCACATTTATTTTAAGTATTAAGGGGGTGATTTAGTTGGCTGAATCAGCTATATACTACTTGAAAAATATTTATGGCTATGGAGGAACTGAAAAGGTAATTGAAATTCTTTCAGTTTTTCCGAATATAAACCAGACAATTCATTTTGCATATATTGAGAGCAATATGGATTCGGAAAAGCAAGAAACAATAATGTATCTACAAAAAAATAAATCAATAGTTAGCAGAGAATGGCTGTTTCCATATCAGGCCCCTATAGCTGTACCGAGTATACTATGGTATAAAACAACAGAAAAAATAGATATTAGAATCGCAATAAGTATCGAATCATTATTCAGATGTATAGTGCTCTCTAACGAGAAACCGATACATGAAGCATCATATGTCTTTTATGTGATCGAAGATGAATACAACCAAGTTTTATGTATTTATGCCAAAGATAAAGAAGATTTTAACAACAGAGTACTTCCTGCTATTTTGAGGTTAGACATTTCTATAGCTATTAGCAAAGAATTATAATAATTACTAGACCTCGGGAAATTTCTTCCGCAGGTCTTTTCTTTTATTACCACCCAGTGTCGAATAAATCGGGCGGTTATGTCCAAACGAACTAAATCATCATCAGCCCAATATGATATTCCCCTAATTTGTTCGCACGTAAAAAGTGTTGAATAATATACCCTTTTATAAAACATACCAGTCGCCTACGATGATGACACTTAATAAAATCACGATCATGGATCCGAACGGACATCAAATCGAAAAGTGGTTCGATCCGTAAGGAGATGTTCTGAACCGCTATACATATGATATCTGGGGCAATCCATTAACCCAGGAGGAGCAAGTACCGAATATCTTCCGCTACTCGGGAGAGTACTGGGACGCAGATACGAATCTACAGTATTTGCGTGCAAGATGGTATGATCCGAGTATAGGGCGGTTTATTAATGAGGATACGTATGAAGGGGATCTAGGGAATCCGCTGAGCTTGAATTTGTATTCGTACGTGGCCAACAATCCGTTGAAGTTTATTGACCCTAGCGGGAACCGATATATACCTTCAGAAATGAAGAGCATTATAGACGCGGCTATGAAAATAAACTCAACCAATGATGAACTGTACTGGGAATTCAATTCTCTATTAGGCTCACAGTTTGAGGCGGTTACACTGAGAGTGATCACAACAGATTTAATTACTTGTTTGGATTGCTAACACAAACAAGCAGCTATTCGAACAGTGCAGGAAATGCAGACTGGGCAAGAGGACAGTTAATAGAGGCATATAATAAATGGCATCAGGAAATATCCTTTGCTGAATCCTTGGCCATGGGGGCTGCCGCTTTGCGTGTTGAACGCGGGGGAGCGAAGGGACAGGCCCGATCGGTTGGAGGATGTAACTGTTTTACTGCTGGAACCAACGTTCAAACAGACGAAGGGGAGAAAAATATCGAAGACATTGAAGTCGGAGATAGAGTTCTTGCCAAAGACGATGAGACAGGCGAGATGGCTTACAAGGAAGTGGAATGGCTCTTCCAACGGGACGTTGAAGAAACGTATAATATTACTGTTGGCAGCGAGGACATAACGACAACCGATGAGCATCCATTCTGGCTTGTCGGTAAAGGTTGGGTGGAAGCACAGTACCTAGCGGTGGGCGATGTTCTGACAACCTCGGATGGCAAGGAATTAGCCATTGAGAAGATTGAGGTTAAGAAGGAACATGCTACGGTTTATAATTTCAAAGTTAAGGACTTCCATACGTATTTTGTCTCGAACCTTGGGCTTTGGACTCACAATGCATGTGGTGTTAATAAATGGGGTAACCAAAAGACGTTACAAGACCATTTTGATAGGCATGGTGCTGATTTTGGTGCAAAGACCCCTGATGAATATGCTAAGAAGGCAAATAACTTCTTTAATAACAGAAGTAAGTACCAGATTAAAACTGATACTGATGGAACAATCAGAGTGTATGATTCGAAAACAAATACATACGGATCATACAATGCTGACGGTACAACCAAAACTTATTATAAGCCAACATCGCCAACTTATTGGAGCAGGCAACCAGGGAAGTGAGGTAAATATGAAGAATCGATGTTTTGTATGCATTTATGACGGACTTTATGAACCTCCGTATGATGATAGAGGAGTCTCCTCTGACGAAATATGTCCATGTTGTGGATTTCATTACGGTTACGATGACGATGACGTAATTGATAAAGAGTTTGTTTACAAAGAATGGAGAGAAAAGTGGATTAGTAATGGTTGTATATGGTTCTCAAAAGGACGAAAGCATTCTAAAGATTGGAATCCTACCGAGCAATTGAAAGGACTTAAATGATTAATATCAACCTTGAGGGAATATTCCTTCAAGGTTTTTTCTTTTCCCACCCAGTGCCGAATGAATTTGGCGGCTATGTCAAAGATAACTTAACCCTCATCAGTCCCATATGAGTTTTTCCTAATTCGGATGTACGCACATTATTTGTTTCAAGTGTTGAATATTTTACCCCACCTGGTCAGATGGTATGATCCGAGTATCGGGCGGTTTATTAATGAGGATACGTATGAAGGGAACATCAAGAATCCGCTGAGTTTGAATTTGTATACGTATGTTTATAGCAACCCATTAATACATGCTGATCCGACGGGGAATTTTGTATATCCAGTCTCTCCTGCGCTGACCTGTGCTGTTGATATCAAAAATTGTGGTGCCAATTTAAATGCACAAGTTGAGGCAAGTAAGACATTAGCAGTTGAAGGCGCTAATTTCTTAATCCTAGATGATATCAATACGATATTAAATCCTGATGGTTCATTTAATGAAAAAGCTTTTACAACAGCTAGCTTTCTTCCTTGGGAAAAAGTATTAAAAGCAGCTAAGGTTGGAACAAAAGTTAAAAAAGCAATGGGAGCACTTGAAAAATGTAATTGCTTTACAGCTGGAACGAAGGTTTTAATAGATGGGGAAAAGAATATCGAAGACATTCAAGTCGGAGATAAGGTTCTCTCGAAGAATGAAGAGACTGGTGATGTAGCTTATAAAGAGGTCACCGCTACGTTTAACCATGAAACAGATGAGATTTATAAAATTCATGTGGGCGACCAAACCATTGAATCGACCTTTAACCATCCGTTCTGGGTAGATGGAAAGGGATGGACGTTTGTTAAAGACCTCAAGGTTGGAGATTTGCTTGTTCAGAGCGATGGGCATACACTCAAGATAAACAGCATCGAACTGGAACATAAGCAGGTTACCGTTTACAACATGACGGTAGATGACTTCCATACGTACTTCGTTAGTGACCTTGGGATTTGGGTGCATAATTCGAATTGTAACTTTACGAAATGGAATAAGGGGAGTTTTGATGCTGTAGAAGGTTCTGCTGAATATCATTTTAAGAAACACAGCAAGGAAGTTGGAGCGGAGGATTTGGCACAGTATCTTAGAAAGGCTGAAGAATTTGCTAAAACTGCAAAGAAAGGTTCGACAAAAAGCCAAGTTTACGGTGCTGTTGAAGGTACAATTCGCTATAAAAAGAACGGTAAATATATTGATGTCGCACCGGATGGGACTATAGTTTCTTTTGGTAAGCAATGATTTTTATATTTTTTATTTTGGTGGAGGTTTGGAGTGTTGAATAAAGAAGAATTGTTAACAAAAATATCAAACCTGTATAAATTTCAACTAGTTAATCCCTTTCCATATGAGGATACAAGCAGGATAAAGGTTGATTTCCAGACGGATTTTGAGTTACTTGAAGATGAAAGTTTAAACGCAGATTTTAATGATTATTGTACTGTAATTGTTGGAACGATTAGTTATATTTTAAAGGGTAATGTTGCTAAAATCCCTAAAAAGCAAATTGATTTATTATGTAAAAGTTTCTTTGAACGTTTTCCTCAATACTGTTTTATTGAAGCAAGTTTGGTTAGCTATCCTGACTTTCAAAATGAGTACAATAATCATGAACAAACAAGAAAGCTAATTCTGGAATTTTTGCACAGCAATTAACGCGTATCAAGCTATATGCCTTTTAATTGATGAAGACCTTGGGGGAATAACAACTTCAAGGTCTTTTTTTATCCCCCTCCCAGTGCCGAATGAATCGGGCGGCTATGTCAAAGTTAACTTAACCCTCATCAGCCCCATATGAATCTTTCCTAATGTGGATGTACGCACATTATTTGTTTCAAGTGTTGAATATTATACCCTACCTGGCCAGATGGTATGATCCGAGTATCGGTCGATTCATAACGGAGGATACGTATGAGGGGGAACTGACGATTCCGCTCAGTCTGAACAACTATTTGAAACGATAGAAATAGGGGGGACCCACTTATTTCTCCATGGTCAATAGCTCTACCCGCTGTACAGACCGTCGCTCAAGCTCTGGAGCGGGGCAGGACTGGGGTAATGGAAGCGAACATACTTTCACTGTATGCGCCATGGTAGTAACTAATCTGGTACTGTCAGAACCGAATGGGTTGCCAGGGCTCAACGTCCTACAGTACAAAAAGCGGGGGAACAATTGCCCGTCCTACATCAATTTTCCTCATCTGCACCACGTCATCTTTACCATTAAGAAACGTTTAAGCTCAAGCTTTCCTTTAAACGTGGTCACTTATATTGAATAAGGCCTACATAGAGGTAGTATCCTCATGCGGATCAACACTTTACACAAAAAATAAAACCTGCAATTTCCCGGCTCCAAACAGGTAACCAGTGCTGGACGTTGCAGTTGGAACCAAAATGGGAAAACATCCGCTAGCACCACGGCTCCAACTGCAAAAGTACATTTGTTTTGCCCCATTACTTCCCCATTTATGGCGCCGGACTGCAAAAGTGCAGCTCATTTTCGCGGGACCACACAATAAATGGTAAAACCATCGATTTTAACTACACAATTGCATTTCAAAAGCCGAAAAAGCCGGATTTTAGCAAAAATTACTGCACAATTGCAGTTCGCCCCCCTCTATCCTTACGTGCCCCTGCCACTTAGAGGGAAAAGAAAATACCTCCTCCTCTACTATGGAAAGTGGACCCAAAAGAGCCTAATGGACACACCTGTTCCGCAAAAGGCACAGGGACTCGGCAGACTTTAGCATCAGCCATAACGCCTGCATGCGTCTAGCGGTCAAACACTGATTTTAAGATAGGTCTGATTCCTCGTTTGAAAGCGCACACAAACTAGACTATGAACATTGGCGTAAATAAGGGATGAGGCACTGCTACTCGGCCGTAGATCGTCACATAAAAATCTTGTAAACAAAAATAGTAAAAATATCCTATTTTGAAAGTTAATAATGTATTTATATGTCGAATGCATAATTGTGACCAAAGACCTGATATTCTAGGTATTTTTGGTAAATAGGTTACAAAGCCGAAACTTTTTGCAATACCTTGCGTCTAACTACAACAAGAAATCGAATAGAGAAAAAATCCTCTGCAGTACTCCACTTATCAAGCTGGATTGCCGAAAGTGAGCCGCTTGATTGCGGGCAAACTCTCACGCCCACATAAAATTTCATCAAAGGGAATTGGGTCCCAAATTCAAATCACGACTATATAACCATGTTATTCCAGTCGATTTAGTGGTTATTATTGGTTGTATGGTGATGGTAATTGTTCTAGGAGGTGTTCTAACCCGCGCCTTTAACTATTTAGCGCGATGACTTATAGATTTCATAGAGAAAGGGTGGAATGGGAAAACACACATGAGCCGCAAGAGGAAATGGAACATTGTCGCTGTATCGTTTGTGCTCTTAATCGGCGTTTTTGCGGGAGGATTTTATTTACTGCAGGATTTTCTCTATCCGAAACCCATCGCTCTTGCTGACGCGAGCGGCATCAAGGTCAAATTCAAGACCGAGGGCGACCGCTTCATGGCATATGAGAAGGACGGGTTCAAGCCAATCTTCGTGAAAGGCGTCAATCTGGGAGCTACCGTACCAGGCTATTTCCCTGGCGAATTCCCGATTCAAGAGGACGACTATTTGCGATGGTTCGAGCAAATTCGCGATATGGGCGCTAACGTCATTCGCGTCTATACCGTGCATAAGCCGGTCTTTTATGAGGCGCTCGTTAAGTTTAACCGGGACAAGGGTGACCGCCCGCTCTATTTCATCCAGGGCATTTGGTCCCCGGAAGAACAGCTTATAGAATCGCAGGACGCTTATGTGCCCGAGATCCAGCAGCAGTTCAAGCAGGAGATCGAGAAGGCGGTCAGCGCCGTCTATGGCGATCTGGAGCTGCCGGAATTGGCGGGTGTGGCAAGCGGGACCTATAAGGCTAATGCAGGAGACTACTTGATGGCGTGGCATCTCGGTACGGAGTGGGACCCGGTGATGGTGGACAACACGAACAACAAGCATCAGGCACTCAAGCCGTATGCAGGCACTTATTTCACCGCCGCGGCGCAAGCATCTCCATTCGAGAGCTGGTTAGCCGAGATGATCGACCATGCCGCCTCCATCGAGAATCGTTACGGATGGCAGCATCCGATGACGTTCACGAATTGGGTGACGACCGATGTCCTGACGCATCCGGGCGAACCGTTGTATCAGGAAGATTTGGCGAGTGTGGATGCAAGGCATATTGAGCCTGTGAAGTGGAATGCCGGTTACTTTGCCGCATACCATGTGTATCCGTATTACCCTGACTTCTTCCACTTGGACAAGTCACTGCAGACGCTGAAGGATGAGCAAGGTAAATTCAACACCTATAAAGCCTATCTGCGCCAACTTAAAGCCCAGTTCACAGATATGCCTGTCATGATTACGGAATATGGCGTCCCATCCTCGATAGGGGTATCTCACTTGGGAATGGGCGGCCGCAATCAAGGGGGGCATGATGAGCGGGAGCAAGGGCGCATCGATGCTTCGCTTACGCAGGACATTTACGATGAGGAGTTCGCTGGGGCTATCTTGTTCATGTGGCAGGACGAATGGTTCAAGAAGACATGGAACACGATGGATTATGAAATTCCGGATGACCGCCGCCCGTATTGGTTGAACGTATTGACCAATGAGAAGATGTTCGGTTTGCTCGGGATGTTTCCGAGTAAGGAGGACACCCTCGTTATAGACGGGGAGGCAGGTGATTGGGACCAATTGCCGGATAAAGTGCAGATCAAGACGGAGCTGCCGGGAATCCGGGAGATGTGGGCAGCTCACGATGAGGGGTATGTATACCTGTCGCTGCGGCTTGCCGAACCGTTCGATCCGAAGCGCAAGGCATTGTATATCGGTTCCAGCACGCTAGGCGGAGGCAACCGCAGCATGCCGGAGCTGCCGGGAATCACTTTGGACGAAGGACTTGAGACGCTAATCGTGCTCGGTCAAGACGAGGAGAGTGAAGTCCGCATCGCGTCCAACTACGATTTCCATAACCGGCTGTACGGACCATCGGGCTATTGGATGATAGAGCCGAAGCCGGGAGAGTTGGCACCTAATTCGGGACGGTTCAACCCGTGGAGATTAGCCGTCAGCTTGAAGATGGAGCCGCCGGATACGAGATCCGCGCATCCATTCGAAGATGTGACGGTCGGTAAATTGATTCGGGGGACGAATAATCCGAAGGATCCGAATTACAATTCTCTTGCTACCTGGCAGTACAAAGGTGATTTTGTGGAAATGCGCATCCCATGGATGCTGCTTGGGTTCGCGGATCCAAGTTCGAATCAAGTCATCAGCTATAGTCCGCTTCAGGACAAACGGGTATTCAAGACGGAAACGACCGAAGGCATTCGCTTTCTGCCTTGGGTGTCAGAACGCAGTGCATCACAAGCAAAGAAAGACAAAGCAAAGGCATCTAAGCCATACGCACTACGCAATATCCCAGTATACCAATGGAATCAATGGGAAAAAGTTGGATATACAGAACGATTGAAACAAAGCTATGACGAGATGAAGCAGCTCTTTCACCGTCTTAACTAACTTTAGCGGCCAATGGCGCGCGACTTTAACCGATAAAAGGAGGCAAACGTCAAATGTTTTCCAATTTGGACCTTGCCGTAGCTTTCATTTACGTGTGTCTTGGCTTAATCGGATTCGGAGTGCTGATTTTGCTCATGATGAAAGCACGCAGCATTATATTGGAGCGGAAACGGGCAGCATTGCTGGAGAAGCATCAACCCTATTTTGTCTACTTGCAGCGGCATATCGTTGATCCAGACCCGTTCCAACCGCCTAAGGGACCGCTTAGTCCATTAGAAACGCGAGTCATACAGGACAAGTTGATGGAGTGGATTGAAAAATTCCGGGGAGCACAGCGGCAGAAGCTGACCGCTCTGTGCGAGGACATGGACCTCGTGCAGCTGGATAGGAAACAACTTAGCAGTATGTTCTATGCGAAGCAAATGAAAGCAGCTTACCGTCTGGGGGGCATGAGATCCGCGCAGGCGGTTGAACCCTTGATTGAGCTGATGAAGCAGGAAAAAGACGGACCGCTACTGCACGTATTAGCCCGATCCGTTGCCAAGTGCGCGGAGCATCTAGACCAGCTGTATGTGATGTTGCAGCAGCTGACCCGTCACCGGAAAGGGAACTATTTGAATGCAGCCGAGGTGCTGGAGGAGACATCCCTTGATGTGACGCCGCTGCTCCTTCAATGCATGGAGGATCGGGATCACAATCTGGTGAAGACCGCATTGCTCGCTTTACGCGGACAGACAGGCGTCACTTTAACGCCTGCCCTGCTCCGACTTGCTGACAGTGACGACAAAGAAATACGTTCCCTTGCAGTTAAAATGCTTGTTCGTGCCGGCAATATCCTCCCGGAGGAAACCATCTGCTCATGGTTGACCGATCCGGAAGGGGAAATCCGTGCGGCTGTTGCAGAGTCGCTTGGACAATTCGGCTACGAAGGCAGCATACCTGCGCTAAAGCAAGCATTAACCGATTCTGACTGGTGGGTGCGCTATCACAGCGCGAAAAGCTTAGCCATGATGGGAGATGCAGGATTCCGAACGCTGTGTGAGGCAGCGCTGGAAAGAGATGATCCCTTCAAATCCGACATGGCCAAAGACCGTATTCATGAGGAGCTCCTGCGTGAGCATTTCTTCGCCAACCGGCGCAAGCAGATATCGGGCGCTCACACGAAACAGTCGCTGTATGAGCAATATTTCGGCCAAGCATCATCCGTACCAAACATTCGCGGCATAGGAGGCGATTATTCTGCTTAGAGATTTACTTCTCAACTACGGCTATTTCGCGATGTATTATGTCATCATCGTCAACACTATATATTTCGGCATTATGCTCTTTTCATTGAAGAGCGTCTTCTCCATTGTGCGGAGAAAACGATACGCGTTAAGCGGAAGCTTGGTGGGATCGGAGCACGTTCCGCCCGTATCCCTGCTCGTTCCGTCCTATAACGAAGAGCTGACTATTATTGAAAATGTCAGATCGTTGATGACGCTCAACTATCCGACCTATGAAGTCATCGTTATCAATGACGGATCCACGGATGAGACGATGAAGGTGCTTATCGACGAGTTCGAGCTGTTCCACATGGACAACTTGGCGGTTCGATATTCAGTTAATTGCACGAAGATTAAAGCAATCTATCACAATCCGGAATATCCGCATTTGTATGTCATCGACAAGCTGAACGGCGGTAAGGCGGACTCGCTGAATGCGGGCATTAATTTCTCGCATTATCCGCTCATCTCGTCGATTGATGCGGATTCCTTGCTGGAGAAAGATTCGCTCATTCAAATGGCAAATATGTATATGTCCAATCCCGAAGAATACGTCGCCATCGGCGGCAACGTGCGTATCGCCAATGGCTGCACGATTGAGAACGGCACAGTCAAGGAGGTTCGCCTGCCGAAGAAATGGTGGCCGATGTTTCAGACGTGCGAGTATTTAAAGGCGTTCCTCGGCGGACGCATCGGGTGGAGCGCGATTAACGGACTCATTATCGTATCCGGCGCATTCGGACTGTTCCGCAAAGACTACATTATTAAAGTCGGCGGTTACCGTGGCGGTTATCCGGGTGAAGACATGAACATCATCATCAAGCTGCACCGCTATATGCTGGAAAATAAATTGCCTTACCGCATTGCCTTCTGTCCGGAAGCTGTCTGCTGGACTCAGGCTCCGGACACGTATCATATTTTGTCCAATCAGCGCAAGCGCTGGGGACGGGGAAATCTGAAAAATATGATCGAGAATTATGATATGACGTTTCGTCCGAAGTACAAAGTATTCGGCATGCTGTCGCTCCCGTATACGATCATTTTTGAAGCGCTCAATCCGTACTTTAAAATTACGGGTCTGCTCTCTCTGATCGGCTACGCACTGTACGACATGACAAGCTGGAATATCGTCGGTGTGTTCCTGACGATCAACTTCTTGTCTGGGCTTCTGTTAGCCATCGGATCACTCTTGATCGAAGAAATCGCCTTTAAGCGTTACCCGAGAGTTAGCGACATGCTCCGCATGCTGGCCTTCAGCGTGCTCATGTTCTTCGGCTATCGCCAGCTCGGGAGCTTATGGCGGATTCAGGGACATATTCAATACTTTCAGAAGAACAACTCTTGGGGCGCAATGACCCGTCAAAGCTGGAAGGAAAAGAGCGAACAAGTGAAATCGGCCTAAAGGTCCATGTTCAACACTAACTTAGCGATAAGGAAAGGTGGTATTAACCGTTTATGCTGCACACTGCAGAACAGCAATCCGAATTCGTTCCGTCTTTTAAACAGACGGTGCATCATCTCTGTTCGAATGATCCCGAGCATCAATTAGGAATCATCTTCATTCATGCCGGTTCGATGGGCCGCGCGTGGGAGGGAGAAATAAGCAATTGGTTGAAGGCGGAGCGTACAATTTCATTCGAGTTGATGATCGATGATTCGCACCACCTGATTGCGATTATGCTGCGACGAGCAGCTCTTGATGAAACGCATTATTATGCGCTCCAGTTAAAGATGCTGCTTGAGCAGAAGTTTGCCGGTCAGCCGATTGTATGCGCAATTGCTGCCGTTGCTGATGCTGCGGAGATCGAAGAACTGATCGAGGGCCGCTTGGCCGAATTGACGGTCGGCGGCGCCTATTCCGATATCCGGGTTCTGCATGATGAGCTGCGGCCTATGGATGCCAGACGGATTCTAGTGGTCGACCATGATGAGAGCGTCCGGGAATTTCTGAACATATGGCTTACGATGAAGGGGTACGAAGTGTACGAAGCGGAAGATGCCTATTCCGCTTTGGACCGCATCCATTCCGAGCCGTTTGATCTCATATTAACCGAGTTGAATTTATATGGTATTAATGGCTTGCCGTTCATTTCTCACATTCAGAAGATGAATCTGAACCCTGCTCCGAAAATCGTCATTCTGTCCGAACAGCGGGTGGAGCAGACAATAGACTATTGCTATCAACAAGGCGTCAACGACTACATTACGAAGCCGTTCTCGCCCGTTGAATTAGATGAAAGACTCAGTCGTTGCTTCTAGACATAAAAAATAGAAAGTATGGAAGGTGGAACCTGTGAACATGTATGCTGCTAATTTGAAACATGCCATCGAACACAAAACGTCTGTCGTCGGAGTGATTGGTCTAGGTTATGTCGGTCTGCCGCTTGCTATCGAGATGTGCAAACAAGGATTTCAGGTGGTTGGGATCGACGTGGACCCTACAAAAGTTGAGAAGATTCATACAGGTCACTCTTATATTAAAGATGTGAGCGATGAAACCTTGATGGAATGCATGAACACAGGAAGATTGTTTGCTACGAGCGATTACAGCCATATTCAATTGCTGAACGCGGTCAGCATCTGCGTGCCTACTCCGCTGAGCGAGAATCAGGATCCAGACACTTCATATATTACGCAGGTTGTCGAACAGCTGAAGCGTTATATGAAAAAAGGGCTGATGATTACGCTGGAAAGCACGACGTATCCGGGAACGACGGAAGAGCTCATTCAGCGGGAAATCGAAGCGATCGGGTATCGTGCGGGTGAGGATTTCTTCCTCTGCTTCTCGCCGGAACGTGTCGATCCGTCCAACGAAAAGTATAATACGTTCAATACGCCGAAAGTGATAGGCGGCGCGACGCCGGCGTGCTTGGAGCTTGGGACCGCTCTGTACGGACACATCGTGGAATCCGTCGTTCCGGTATCTTCCACGAAGGTGGCTGAAATGTCGAAGCTGCTGGAGAACACGTTCCGCAGCGTGAACATCGCATTCATTAATGAAATGGCGATGATGTGCGATCGGATGTGCATCGACATTTGGGAGGTCATCGATGCCGCTGCAACGAAGCCGTTCGGATTCATGCCGTTCTATCCTGGACCGGGCATCGGCGGACATTGCATCCCGCTTGATCCGATGTACTTGTCCTGGAAAGCGAAGGGCTTCCGTTTCTACAGCAAGTTTATCGATATCGCCCAAGCGACCAATGCCAATATGCCGTACCATGTTATGGAGAAAACATCCCGGATACTGAACGAAGGCTCAAAATCGCTTAGAAATTCGAAAATATTAATTCTCGGCATGGCCTACAAACCGAATATCGATGATTTGCGGGAATCCCCGGGTCTTGAAATCTATGAGTTGTTTAAGGCGAGCGGTGCTCAAGTCGATTATTACGATCCGCATGCGATTCACTTTAAAAATAAGACAGGCAAGACGGTGTGCACAATCGATTACAACCTGCCAACCTTCAAAACGTATGACTGCATGGTGCTGATTACGAATCATCAATCGTTTGATTATGAAGAACTCGCTGATTTGAATATCCCGATTTTGGATACTCGTAACGCTTTCAAAGGTATTAAACGACCGAACATTTACAAGTTGGGTTATACGGCGCAGCCAAGCTCCAATGAAGAATGGGAAGAGGCTGTTCTTGTCTAATAAAGACAGAGCCTCCGTGCGCCCGATCGCGCGGGTAATAAAGCGTTACACCAGGTTCAGACATAAGCGATGGACTACACTCATTCTGTTACTGTGCTTCTTTGCAGTCACGCCGCTGCTGTTCTACTCCGCGGGAGCGAAGCAGACAAAAGCGACATGGCTCTGGGACACCGAATGGATTCGGGACGCCCCGGATGAGGTCATATCCTTCAGCAAAGACAATCAAGTCAATTTAATATTCGTGCAGATAAGCACTGACGTGAGAGAGGTGGAATACCGTCAATTTATTCGAAAAGCGCACGAGGCTGGCATTGACGTTCACGCTTTAAAAGGGAGTCCGGAGTGGGCGCGGGCCGATAAGCAGGAGGAGGGCACGGAATTCATCCGTTGGGTTGCCAATTACAATGAACAAGCCGGGCCGGAAGAGCAGTTTACAGGTGTCCATCTCGATGTGGAACCGTATCTGCTGCGAGGCTGGAAGGGGGATCAAAGCCGGATTGTGCGCGAATGGTCGCACAATATGTCCCGCTGGCTGAGCGAGGCCCGTGCAGCAGGCTTGTACATTGCGGCAGACGTTCCTTTCTGGCTTCATCGCATTGAAGCGTCAGAAGGCGGAGGCAGCCTCAGCGGATGGATGCTTGAGCGCTTCGATTCGCTTACTATTATGGCCTACCGGGATCATTCGGATTCCATTTACGATTTAGCAATCGATATGCTCACAGAAGCAGAAAGTGCGAACAAGAAGATTCTGATCGGCGTTGAGCTTGGACCGACGGACGAGGGCGACTTCGTTACCTTTCATAGCAAGTCCGTGAACTATTTTGAAGAACATTTGCAGGAGGTAGGGCGGCAAAGTGTCGACCATCCGTCTTACGGAGGGGTTGCCGTGCATCACCTGCGAGCTTGGTACGAAAAAGTGAATCCTTAATGAACGGAACGGAGCGGCTCAGCCGCTCCGTTTTGTTGGTTCGTGCGGTCAGGTAGCGGATATTCTCTGAGGCAGTGCTCGAGCTCACGTAAAGGTATGTTCTTTCTCAGACACTCTTTTGTCCATTCTCCCCAACACTCAGAATTTGCGATTGGTTGAAGCACCGATGTATACAGCTTTATACGTTTGCCGCCGAATACAAGATAAGAAAGGGGCAAGTTGCGTGGAATGGACAGCGGGTTGTCGGGGCTTTACAATTTAATAAGGGAAGAAAAAAGGAGGGTGAACGGGTTGAAGGATGGTAGCATGACTCCTTATGTAGATCAATTAGTAGAGGCTTTTTTGCAGGAAAGGGCATCCCAAGCCGTATTCGAGCAGTTATTTGCCATTTCTAGCTGTGATCCGAAGCAAATATCCGTGTTCGTTATCGCGTTCATGGAGCGGATATCTGAAGGTTCGACTGTGCTCGGCACGGCTTTCGGCCTGCTCGCTATGGAGAATTGGGATGAAGTCATCCAAGCAGCCATGAAACATTTACGGTCGAACCCTGCTCATGAGGGCGCAGCGGATGCGATCGCCTATGCCAGCCTGCAATGTCCGGACAAGCTGTCGTCCTATGTTGAAGAGCTGTTCCGATTGCAGCCGAATGAAAACGCTTATTATAGCGCATGGTTCTGCAGGGCTGCCCATGAGAAGGACATCGAACAATGGATACATACATTACACGATGCGGAAGTGAACGATCCGGCATTCGGCCACAGCTTGAATGCGCTGCTGGAAGCACGAACCGAGCCGGCGCTCCGTGCGGTCATCGAGCGGATCGAACGGCTGCACCGAGATGGCAGCCAGGCGAAGGCCGTCCGGCACCCGTTAGACTTGCTGCTTGAGGAAGCCGGTTACCGGCTCGCCGAAGGGGAGCTTGAACAACTGCAGCGAGAGGATGGCCTTCATCGCCCAACTCGATTCCGATCTGCCGACGTCTGACGGTGAGGAATGGATGTGGGGCAGCGGCGGCATCGCCTATATGTTCTGGTGCGACGGTTGCCGAGTCAGCGGCTATAGGTGGCAGTGCACATGACCATTTAATGGTCCAACTGACTTTAGTATGAGTGGGATTGATGTGGTGTGTAGAAGTTGGTTGCAACAAGATGTTGCGAGGAGAGTGAAGAGATGGTGCTGAACATACCGCTGGACTTGCGGGAATTGCTTGGCCGGAGCGTGCTTTGTTCCCCGGCTGCGGCGTATATCTCATTTTCACTGGCGAATATCGCAGATATTGAGAGCTACCAGCTCGGCTATCGAATAGATGGGCTTGCGGGGGAAGATCTGACCGGCTGGGAAGAGGGGGAATGGCTGCCTTATGGCTCGTCATCGGGCAATGGGACGGGGATCCGTACTTTGTTGATATGACGGAAGGCGAAGCGGACTATCCCATTTATACTTCTGTGCATGGAGAAGGCCCTTGGGAAGCGGAGGAATTCGGCTGCACTTTTGTGGAGTGGATTCGGACGTTGGAATGCTTGCTCGTCGAGGCGAAGCGTCAGGCAGCAACGGATATAGAACAGATTCGTGCGCAACGGAGCAGCTTCGATATTTCGCGTTCATTCTTGGAGGAATGGCTGGAGAGTCTTCTCGAATGGGCGCAGTGCAGCGCGGAGGAACGGCCGCCGCTGGAACTGGACTTCCGGACATATCAGCTCGTGCTGACCGATGCCGGTCCGAACCGGATCAAGGTGCTGAAGTTAGTGCGGGAACGACTGCAGCTAGCGCCGACGGCGACGAAGGAACTGCTGGAGCACGAGGAAGATCTGGTCATCGGCACAGGGACTAAGGAAGAACTGCAGCCATTGCGAGATTTACTGGAAGAAAATGGGGCGAAGTCTGTATATCAGCTGACGGATGCAGATATCGAGATGCCGTAAAGCCGTCTGCGCGCCGATTGATGATAGTTGGGGAAATGGAGGAGGAGAACAGTGGAACAAGTCATGCAGGCATGGGTTGAACGATGGGGAGCATTGATGAAGCGGCTTGAGCAGCAAGGTGCGCGGGTGCATCCGTTAGAAGTTCAGCCTCCAGCCACGGAGGCGGAGCTTGTGGAAGTGGAGGAACGAATCGGCATTCCACTCCCGTCCGTGTTCCGCACATTGCTGCAGCAGGGAGCGAAGGAAGTCGGGATGTACTGGTCGCTGCCGAATGAGGCGATGCTTCCTGACGAGCTCGAGTATACGCCCTCCGGCGACTTCGGCTGGAGCTTAAGGCAGCTCGACTGGCCTTATTTCGGCGGTGACGAGGATGACCTGGATGAACGGCGTTATTTGCAATTTCATACGGCTGGCAACGGGGATGCGCTGCTTATCGGTCTGGATGACGGGGCGGCGGATCCATCGGTATGGTATTGGAGCCATGAGGAGGGGGAGTTCGACCTGATGGCCCCGAGCTTCACCGAGTATGTGGAGCGGGTGACGTCCCTTGGCTGTATCGGCGCGGACTGCGGACAGCACCGGCAATTTTGCAGCGAAGGCGGCCTGGACTTGGGCAGCTCCACCGCGCAAATATGGACGACTTGGCTCGATGTTTTCTTGACGCTGACGCTAGAGCAGTCGGCCGCCAGTCTGGAATCGCTGCTCGCCTATGCCTCGATGCATGGGGCAGAGGAGCAGGCCGTCAAGGATGCGTTCGCGCGGTTTGAACGAACCGCAGTGTTTGACGCTTTGCAATCCAGGGTGGAGCATGCTCAGCAGTCGGATCACAAGCAAGCCTGGAGTGAAGTCATTGTGCATGTATCAGCTACAGAGGCTGCGGACTGGGCAAAATCGCTTTGGCACGGCAACGAGGCGGTTCCCGGTTGGATTCGGGACTATTTGACAGCGCATTGTCTGCCTGAGGAGGAAGGCTTGCCGCTCGTCATTCGAGAAGTGGAGAGCGAAGAGGCAGATGGTTCCGTACATCCTTATACGGCTCTTCATCGCTTGCGGCATTTCCGCAGCAGCGCGATCATTAGCTGGATGAAGCCTCATGTTGCCTTCCCGATCGGCGGTTGGGACTCGCTCTTGGCTGTATCGCAGCCAAGCGCAGAGGAATTGATAGTGTGGCTGAATGGAAGCAACGCCGAGCGGCAGACGGCGCTGCATGCCGTCTGCCGCATGATGAAGCAGCAGATCGTTCCCGTCACTCGGATAGATGTGGCGGAATGGGAGCAGGTATTGTCAGAATGGAGAGACAAGGAAATATTGCGGAACAACAAGCGGATTTTCGATGAAGTCATCTCGAAGCTGGACGACTGGCACGCTTCCTGATGACAGGGGAGAGTGGCTATAGGCAACAAGAGGCATAGTTGCCAGACATCCCGTATTCGTGGTTCAATAAAGAATAGAACGAAGCAAGGGAGCGAGTCACATGGGATTTCAGACCGAGTTCAATTCCGTTTGCAAGTTTAAGACCGAACAGGAGCTGTATGAGCTGCTCGAATACGGCCGCGGCAAGATGACGAAGCAGGGCTTCCGCGTGTTCCCTGCAGGCCAGAAGGTAATTGCGTATACGCCGGACAATACGGCGGTCGCGATTGTCAAAATTGTGGCCTCTATTGCCGAGATTAACTTCCAGGGTGAAGAAGTGACCGAAGTAGAGATGGAGCTTATCCGCAAGCTGAATGAAGAAGAATCCCGGGTACAGACCGCGCTGGCGCACGAGATGTTCTTCGGAGACCCGAACCGGAAATAAATGATCGTCATGGAAGCACCGGAAGCCGTATGGGCGGAAGGGGCTTCTTTTGCATTCATTTGCATTAAGCCATAGGAGGTTGTAAACATATGAAATTTACCGTATCTGAACAAGTATTCGAGGCATTGCCGAATGTATGCTTTGGCATCGTTGTTGCTAAAGGAATTGACAACACGAAGGTCTACCCTGAAATCGAGCAGCGTCTGCAGCAGAGTATCGCTGAAGTGGAAGCGAAGTTCGAAGACGTCCGTGCCAAGCAATCGGAAGAAATCGCGCCGTACCGCGATGCGTTTCAGACGCTTGGCTTCAATCCGAACAAGTTCATGAGCTCGATTGAAGCAATGGCCTCGCGCATTGAGAAGAAGAAAGGCTTTCCTAGCATTAATCCGGCAGTCGATCTGGGCAATGCCATCTCCTTGAAATATCTCGTTCCGATGGGGGCGCATGATATGGAGCAAGCGGGAGAGGACATTTGCGTGCGTTTCGCCAAGGCGGGTGATACGTTCGTGCCGTTCGGTCTTGGACAAACGGAGGCGGAATCGCCAGATGACGGGGAACTGGTCTATGCCGTGGGCGAGCAGATTAAGACCCGCCGTTGGATCTGGCGGCAAAGCGAGCTAGGCAAGATTACTTCAGACAGCCGCCACATTTTCTTTCCGATTGACGGGTTCATGGGCCGTAATGACGCTCAGGTTGCCGGCGCAAGAGCAGAGCTGGCAGAGTGGCTTCAAGCGCAATTTGGCTGTGCGGTTCTAACCGGATGGGTGGACCGCAATAATCGGAAAATGGAGCTGTAGGCGCACTCGACGAACATAGGTCAGGCTAAGCACTCCTTATAATGGTTACGATAAGGAAGAATATGGCGCGAAGGCGCTGAAAAAGGAGTCTGATGGAACGTGCTTGTGCGCTTCGGCTATGTGGCAATGTCGATGACGGTGCAAAATGCGTCCCCGTCTCGTACGATGACGTATGCGAATTTCAGCAAACTGGACGACCGGGATGCCGGACTGCGGCGCTTGGAGCGGCTGGCGGAGGCGAATCTGCATAACACGCTGCGCCTATTGAAGCATAACCGCGCGCATGACATTCAGGTGTACCGTTTCTCTTCGAAGCTCATTCCATTATCCACCCATGAAGCCTTGATGGGTTGGGACCCATTTCCTGCACTCGCAGAGGCATTTTCCGCAGTCGGCGCCTACGTCAACAAGCATGGAATGAGAGTATCCTTCCACCCGGATCATTTCACCGTCCTCAGCACGCCGCGTGAGGAAGTGCTCCGGAAATCTGTAATCGACTTGGAATATCACCTTCGGATGCTGGAAGCGATGGGGCTTGATGCGCGCGCGAAGAACAATATTCACATCGGCGGCGCATACGGTGATAAGCAGACAGCGGGCGAACGCTTCGTGGTGAACTTCCGGATGCTGCCGGAAGCGATTGCGCGTCGCATGACACTGGAGAATGACGACAAGACATTCAATGCGCCGGAGACGTTGGCGATTTGCGAGGAGCTCAGCGTGCCGATGGTGCTCGATATCCATCATCAATGGGTGAACAATGAAGGCGAGAATACTGCGGATCTATGGCCGCGCATCGCGCGGACGTGGGAGACAAAGTACGGGCAGGCGGATGCGTCTAAGCAAGATCCGTTGCCGCCGAAGATTCATGTGTCGAGCCCGAAGAGTGAGAAGGATATACGAGGGCATGCGGATTATGTCGAAGTTAAGCCGCTGCTCGAGTTTTTGCGAGCTGCCGCGAGGTATACGGAGCGGCTGGATGTCATGCTGGAGGCGAAGCGGAAGGACGATGCGTTGCTGAAGCTGATGCAGGATTTGGCGGCTTATGCGGGCGAAGGGGTAACCCTGATGAATCAGGCGAGCGTCCGTATCGATCCTTAATGGACTTGCTACTTGAAAATCAAGCGAAAATACGATACGTTGGACAAAGAACGTTTACCTCATTCTTTTCATTCTGCAATGAAATGGAAGAATGTGTGTCGGCGAGAGGAGGAATAATACGATGACTCAATTACTTGAGGGTAAAAATATCGTCGTTATGGGCGTCGCTAACGACCGCAGCATCGCATGGGCGATTGCACAATCGTTAGCAGCTCAGGGTGCGAGATTGGCATTTACATACGAGAGCGAACGTGTAGAAGGACGGGTGCGCAAGCTGGCGGAGACCATTCCGAATTCGGTCATTCTTCCATGCAATGTTACGGTGGATGCAGAAATTGAAGGCTTGGCAGCTCGACTGCGCGATGAGTTCGGCACACTGCACGGATTAGTACATAGCATTGCATTCGCCAAGACGGAAGAATTGGAAGGAATGTATGCAGACACTTCCCGTGAAGGATTTGCCCTGGCGCATGATATTAGCGCGTATTCCTTGGTTGCTGTTGCGCAGCGCTTGCATCCGCTGATGACCGAGGGCGGAAGCATCATGACGATGACATACCTCGGCGCAGAACGCGCAATGAAGAACTACAACGTTATGGGTGTCGCGAAAGCGGCGCTGGAAGCTTCGGTCCGCTACTTGGCGGCCGATCTGGGACAACACAATATCCGCGTCAACGCGATTTCGGCAGGTCCTATCCGCACGTTAGCTGCGAAGGGCATCAGCGATTTCAACTCTATCTTGAGACAGGTAGAGGAGAAAGCACCGCTGCGCCGCACGACGGAGACGGCGGAAGTAGGGGACACAGCGATGTTCCTGATGAGCTCGTTGTCCCGCGGGATTACGGGTGAAGTCATTTATGTAGACAGCGGATACCATATTATCGGCGTTTAACTAGACGCGCATAATATGCGAGACGTTGTACAAGCGTCCGCCTTGTCATGCGCATTTCTTCGACAGAATGAATGCACGTGGCAAGGCGTTTTTGTCATCTTCTATATTGTGAAAGTAGGAATGAAAACATGATAGGCACGATATTGTTCCTCGCGCTGATTGGTCTCGTGGCCGCAACCTTTGGCAGCCTTGTCGGCCTGGGCGGCGGCATCATCATCGTGCCGGGACTTATCTTTCTCGGTCCCCATCTGCTCGGGGGCCCCGTCTCCTCGCAGACAGCAGTTGGAACTTCACTCGCGGTTCTCATATTTACGGCATGCTCTTCGACTCTGGCCTATATGAAGGTGAAACGCGTCGATTGGCGCAGCGGTGCAGTCTATTTCATAACGAGTGGACCGGCTTCCATGCTTGGCGCGGCGTTGACCGAGTATTTCAATGACAACGTATTTAATCTTGCGTTCGGATTTTTTATGCTTGCCATGGCCATCCTCATGATGATAAAAGAGCGGTTGAAGCCGTTCGACATCTCGTGGCGAGAGACGCGCGCCATGATGGACGCCTCGGGTCAGGTGGAGGAGTATGGTTACAGCTTAGTGCCCATGCTATTTATCGGTTTTGCAGTCGGGTTCATTTCCGGGCTGTTCGGCATCGGCGGGGGTTCGTTGTTTGTTCCTTTAATGGTGCTTCTATTCCGGTATCCGGCTCATATTGCCTCAGCCACGTCCATGTTCGTTATTTTTCTCTCATCTATCTTGGGCACAAGCGTGCATGCTTGGAACGGTTCCGTTGATTGGACACTCGTGGCAATACTCGCGCCAAGCGCATGGCTCGGCGGACGAATCGGGGCGACGCTCGCCAATCGGATGACTGGACGCGGGCTTCTGCTGATTCTGCGCATCACGCTGTTCGTATTAGCGGTGCGTATGATCATGAGCGGCTTGGTGGCCGAATGACGGTTTTTGCGCTTACAAGGATATTCGAACGAAACTTCACTATAGAAATGACGTATAGTTAAGGAAGTATGATTACCATTTTTTACAGAAAGTAGCGTGAATGCCTTGAGCACTTCGGACAAGACTCCTTATGTTGTCACAAGTAAGAGTTACACCGCGGTAGCGGTCAATTGTGCTGCTAAGACGGGTGAATGGATTAAGAGCAGATTAGGTCAACACAAGTCACTCCATATAAAATCTTCCCTGCATGACTTGGTTACGGAAGTCGACAAGGGTGCAGAGCAAATGATACGTAAATTGATTTTGACACATTTTCCGCAGCACGCCATTTTGGGGGAAGAAAGCGTAGAGCCGGGAAGCGAAGCTTCCAAGCGCGCGTTGGAACAAGCCCAAGAAGAAGAATATTTGTGGGTCGTCGATCCGTTGGATGGGACGACGAACTTCGTACACGGCTTCCCATTCTATTCCGTATCGATTGCGTTGGCCCATCGCGGCGAAGTTATCGTCGGCATTGTATATGATCCGATGCGGGACGAACTGTTCGTTGCGGAGAAGGGGAAAGGGGCTTACGTGCACGGGAACCGCATGCAGGCAGCTCCGGAGAGCAAGCTGTCTGAGAGCCTGCTGGCAAGCGGCTTCCCTACGGAACGCGATCGGGCGCTGCCTGGCAACTTGGCAGGGATCAACGCCTTGGCCCCGCAGGTGCGCAACATACGCACCGCAGGATCGGCCGCACTGCATATGGCATACGTTGCAGCAGGAAGATTAACGGGCTTCTGGGAGTTGAATCTGAACGCTTGGGATTTGGCGGCGGGTAGTCTGCTTATTTCCGAATCTGGCGGCCAGATTACGGACACATTCGGCAAGCCGTATCACTTGGGCGTGCGCGATGTGGTTGCTTCCAACGGGCTTATTCATGACGCTTTTATCGGCGCGCTGAAGGATGGAAATGCGCAAGGATAAGAAGCAACAACCTTCACACGTGCTATGGTGCGGTCATGCCTGGCTTCAAGACCTTTTCGTGGCATGAATGATCTTGGTCAAGCCCATACTAACGCCAAAGCGTATGAAGGAGGAGGCTTCCATGCCTGAACGAGAAGAACGAAAACGTCTAGAGGCGGAATTGAGCGGCTTTCTGACTGAAGGGGAGATGGAGACGGAAGATCAGGATGCAGCGGTGAGACGGCGCCTAGCGCCCCGAACCGAAATTCGCATCCAGACGTCCATCGATCCGATCGTGGAAGAGACGGCGCGATACCGCAAGATGGCCAAGGAAGTGGATGACCGTTATGACGGTTATTTATCGCGGGTGAACGATAAGAAGAAGACAGATGAATAACCGTCAAAGACGGAGCATAAGCATATGAGCCGGCCCTTAAGGGCCGGCTTTTTTAAAAGATATGAAGCAAGATAAGAGTCGTCGAAGTACTCTTTCGTTCACTCTCCCCATCATTCAGGCTGGGCAAGGAACAGCTCGGCAAGCTGGAATTTACGATCGATGGGCAGTAGAACGTGGTGTCTCAAGGGGAATCCATCGTCATACCGTGCGGGGCGAATCATGGGGTGACAGCATTAGAGAAGAGTGTTCTGTTGGACGCGTTCACTCCGCTGCGCGAAGATATGATTAAGCGATAACCTAATTTAGAAATATATGTATCCTTCGCCACGTAAATAGAATAGAGATGATGGAAACGCTCCGACAACTTATCCGATAAGATGCCCGGGGCGTTTTGTCGTATTTTGGAAGCGGAGGAGGCTAGAGTATGTTATACTTCTTGATATGGCTTATCAGTTGGATTATGCTGTTCTGGATCTGGGGCGAGGCGTCGGATCGAAGGGGAAAGCACATCGGCTGTTTATGGGCGCTGGTCGTGTTCTCTCTTGGTCCGCTAGGAGTTATTTTGTATCTCATCACGCGCAATTGGGATTAAGCTGAACATATGGTTCCTAGGAGATTGGCCCCATCCGCCGCATATTCCGGTCTCAACCTGGACGAACAGAGGTAAAGACTGGGTAATTCATTGATAATCTTCGTCCATTAAGGTGGATAAGTCTGTTTTGTATCGCTGCAGCGGACAAAGAGAATAGGGAGGTGCGTGTTATGGTAACGCTTGTTCCTTTTGTTCTGGGCTTGTTGATTATGTTGGGCGTCATCATGTATGCGCTCTGGGTGTTTAGCCGCCGGGGTTCATTCCAGTACGACGAACAGAACGTCTGGATGCGGGATGTGGATGAAGATAAGCCGGCATCCAAGCACCCCCAAGACAAGACGGGGTTGTGACAATCGAATAGGAAGAATGTTCGAGGCTATCGCAATGGTTTGACCATTGCGATAGCCTCTTTTTATTTGGATGCAGCATACATTGCAGCCGCTAGCTCCTCTTGAGTTGTTGAAATAAAAAAGGATAGAGCGGCAGGTTTGAGACTTGCCTCTATCTATCCTTCATTGTAGCTGTGCGGTATTTGTGTAAAAGGTTATTTCGTGCTTGGATTGGAGGCAGGAGCTCCTTGTTCCGGCAAATACGTAATAGCCTGACTGCCCATCTGTTCCCATCCCCGCTGGAAAGCTTTGCGCTCCACACGGTCGCGGCGTCCGAGCGGGTCGTTCACGTAGACATATTTATCGTCATAACCCGTTACAACTAACGAGTGCTCATAATAGGTGACTTGAATCGGTCCATCCGCTGTCTGCCAAGTGACCCAATAACGCTCTGGAACGGCGTCGTACATGGTCGTATGGATAACCCATACCGGAGTTCCCTGACCGACGACCCACAATAAGTGATCGAACGTAGTGCCCGTCATATCGATAATCCGTCCCGGCAAATATTTCTCCGCTAGGTCGGCAATCGGTTCGTGGTAAACGCCGAGTCCCGGATTGGACAGGGAACGCATGTCTCCGACAAATCCATTGTGCGGGTTGCCGAAATATATTTTGCCGTCAGCCCGTTTGTACGGTGTCGGATCTTTGCGTATCTTCTCGGCAAGCTCGTTCTTATCCACATCTACCTGCGCGCTCCGCAGCAGCATGGCGAGCGCAGTTACCTCGCAGCCGCGCGGCAGATCTGGAAGCTGCAGAATGAGCGGGGCTCCATTCAAGTGGATTGACTTCGGCGCAGGCCGCTCGGGATCCCACATAACATGCTCGCCCCGATAGGTCACTCTGCGCCCGGGCGCCTGCTTGGCATAAGCTACGGCATCTTCCCAGCGGCGGAACAGAGTCTGGACCGTGTCTCCCAGCTTAACGGCGTATGGCCCGAACGAATCATAAGCCAGATACAGGGACAGCTCATCGTGCCAGTCCTGCCACTGCTCGGCGTCCGGCGCCGACTTGCTCTTCGACAAGGCAATTACTCCGTCTTGTGTGTAAATGCTGCGGCCGAGCGCTTCCGTGACCGGGCGCAGCGGGACATAAGTCATCCCGTCCTTCACCAGCGGCGCAGCCTTGAGAGGTGTCGTAGACGGCGCGGCTGCCGTGGCAATGGTAACTTCGCCGGCATGAAAAGAATACGTCACTTTGGATTTATCCTTGGCGAAGGTAATCGTCCCTCGTTTCTTGTCGTAGGAAAGCTCCGCCTCAAGCTTATTCGCTAGAAAGCGTGCTGGAACGAACGTTTCGCCGCGCTCTTTGTACGGTGCGGCTCCGGGACGCTCATCATCGATCGGCACGAGGTAGCGGCCGACACGGGCCGTGTTGCTGTACAGCATCAACACAATGTCGTCGGATGGCATGTCGAACATGAAGGACAATGCTCCGCGATCGAATTTGGATCCCAATAAATATTGAAATGGGTATGCGCACAGCGCAAGCAAGATAAGGAACAGCAGCCAACGATTGAGCCGCCGAACGAATTGTGGCAATTTCAATATCCTCCTCAGACATACTCCCTTATGTATATCGGCTAATCGATCCCTTTTCGTTAGATAACCTGATTCTTAAGTTGCAGAATGCCATAACATCGATTAGAAGGGAAAAGATTAATGTGAAAATAATATAAAAAAGATAAAAAAACGAACCTTTTATTCTTGTGAGTTGTTAACTTAGTATAGTAACGCATAGGAAAGGTGGAGGGCCTGTTGACGGACAGGGAATTTTTTGAGCGATACAACAATGAAGTGTACAGGACCTGCTATTATATGCTGCGCGATGCGTCAGACGCGGAAGATATATGCCAAGAGGTGTTCATGAAGGCATTAACCTCCGGCTGGCAGCAGGTGGAGTATCTCAAAACGTGGCTCATGCGCATTACGGTCAACCACTGCTTGAACCATCTGCGGCGGAGCAAGACGAGACGAATGAAAGAGAAAATGCTGCTCTTGTTCCAGCGGGAACAGGTGGAACCGTCGGTGCTCGCCGCGGTGGAGCAGCAGGAGACGGAGGATGAATGGAAGCGCCGCATGGCGCAGCTGCCTGATAAAATCAGGGCAGTGGTGACGCTCCGTTACACGAACGATTTGGCTCTTGCGGAAATTGCCGAGATTTTGGAGATCCCGATTGGCACGGTGAAATCCCGCTTGAATAGAGGTTTGAAGCTGATGAAGGTCATGCTGGAGGAACCGGGCCAGCTTGAGCCGGATGGGATGGACAGGCCGGGGAATAGCAGCGTACATAAGCAGGCAAGAGGCAGGAAGGAAGGTGCGGAACATGAAGAAGAGAACAAACGAAATAAAAAATCTTTCTCAGCAGCTGGGCGATGACGGCAACCATTCCTATCCGGACTTCGATGCAATGTGGATGCGGATCGAGGCGGCCAGAAACGCGCAGGATAAGCAAAAAACTTCCGCATCGTCCAGAACGGTACCGTTGTTCCGAGGACGCCGCTTAGCCGCCGTGCTGTCAGCGGCTGTATTTGTGCTGTTAGCTACCCCAGTTCTCGCCTATATTTCCGGGAAGTGGGATTTTAATTCTCTCCAAGGTGTGGAATCAGCGATCCAGCATGGATTCGGGCAGCCGATCAATAAGAAGGTTACGAATAGCGGCGTCACATTCGCAATCGATACGGCGGTGTCCGACGATAATGGAACCACGCTGTTATACAGCTTGAATACAGGGGATAAGCAGGAACGGAAATGGACGTTCGACCAATTTGATTTCAAAGACGAGAAGGGAAATTCCATTGCAAGTCTGGATCTTGTGCAGAAGATGAATATGAACTGGGATAAAGGCTACTATTGGCATAATTGGGATGAAGAAAGCCGAACCTACAACGGATTCTTCGAAACGTCCTGGACGGTTCCCGGCAAGGAAGAGAATGTGCAATTGTCTGCGCGTGGGCTGCAGGCGTACGACTATGTTCGTGTACCAATCGATTTGAATCCGCACAAGGCAGAGGTACAGACTTTTCCGATTCATGATGGCGGGATCGAGGAATTGAAGGTGCAGTTCATGGAAGGCGGACAAGGGCAAGCAACCCTCAAATACTCTGTGTCCTACACGGATGATTCGAATTTCAACATCGTTGGCCCTCAAATTGTGGTGAAAAAGGGAGGGGAAATGGTAATTCGATCAGGCGATAAGACGACTAGAACGATCGAGATTGGGGGACATCCAGAATGGGGTGTACAAGAAGGTTATAGCTCGGACGAACTACTGCAGGGTGACAATTCATTCGAATTTGTATATGGCGTGAAGGGAAGCCATATCGAGGGAGAATGGAATATCGGTATGTTCACCTTGAACAAGGAGAAGGCGATAAAGGCGTCAGTGACCCGGGAATTAAACATTCCGATCCACACGGCGCAAGGGGACTCGATCCTCCGCAAGCTGATTATCAGGCCGACTGCGATAAAATTGGAGGTAGAGAATAAGAGAGAATTCCACGAAATTCCATATCGGACAGTTTCGTTGCTAGTGAACGGACGTAAGCTTGAAGGGTGGGAGATGCCATTGGAATATGCCAATACTCCGCTCCATGGATATCGGCAAGCTTTCACATTTCCGGCAAGACACGATCTGCGGTTGACCGCGGACACGCCGGTAGAATTGTTGTTGGAACGTGAGATCGAGAAGATACGTTACTATAAGAAGCCAATCAAGTTGACAGCTATTACAGATGAAAAGAAAGAAACGATTGTGAACGTAGAGGGTTATCCGGTCAAAGTAACCTACTATACCAAAAACGGTGACCTGTATGTCGAGAACGAGAGCGAGAATCTAAAGTTCAGCGGCGTTACTCAGACGTACATGAAACAGGGAGACAAGAGAATATTTGGTAAAGTCCTGTTTTACCAATGGGAGGAGAACTGGCTCGATTGGGAGAATTCCAATAAGTATGTAAACGTGTATCGCGGATTTAAGGGAAACGAAACAGAGATTTACTTATTTGAGTTCTACATTCGACATTGGGATCGGGATTTGAAAATAAAGTTGCAATAGGATGAACGATGCTGTCCCCGTCAGGATATGACGTGAGGGCAGCATTTTTTTGAATTTCTCCCAAATTAGTGAACCTAAATAAGAGCGACCGTGTTAATTAGGATAGAGGCTTGCGCCTAAGGGATCCTATAAACACGATAGTGCGGCCTGACTAACATCCGAAAATCGTTTGAAATTTAGAGAGGAGAATAACCCATGAAAAACACAAAGAAAGTAACAATCGCTACACTTTGCAGCATCCTGCTGCTAGGTTCCATGAGCGCTGCTGTGCAGGCAGCGTCGTCGCAATCAATCAACAGCATTACGCTCAAAACGGCAGCGGCCAAAGCTCCGACTGATGCAGAGAAAAAGAAAATGATCGAAGCGGAGAAGGCAAGGATAGTAAAAATCAAAAAAAATCCTGGGGACGTTTACCTTGTGTATGTCAGTGATAAGAAGCTGAATGGCGATAGTGAGTTTTTATATTATGTGGAATTCCCAACATTTCAGAAATACGAAGACTACAAGAAATGGACTACTAAATTAAAGGGAGCAATCGTGCAGGAGCCAGAGGGGATGCCAGAAGGATATACCTTTGTTAAAGGAGTAATCCAAAGTCCGTCCAGTAAACAGTTCGAGGCACAAGTGAAGGCTGAAGCCAAAGGCAAAGTGGTATATTCCAAAAAGATGGAATGGAAGGAAGCGGGCGATATCAAACTGGAGTACAAAAAAGGAAAAGATAATATCATTCTCCACATGCAAACGGATTATAGCGAAGATAAGAAGACTAAAGAATACAAATACGAATCCGCCGCAGATAGCTTACATACTGATCGAAATCAAGTTACCTGGTCGAAAAACGGAAAGGTATTTTTCATCTCCGTGAATCCTGGAAATCCATTGACGGAGGAAGAGTTAATCAAGCTTGCGAAAACGATGATTAAAAAATGATAGGGATTAAGGCCGACAGAAGCTGCAGGTACGGGTTGCCTGCGGCTTTGGATACGGAAGCAAAGGAGAATGATAGGCGAGATGCGATGGGGTTCGTGGTTGAAGCAAGGCACGATTCTGGTAAGCATTATGGCTCTGGTGAGTGGATGCTTCGGAACGAAGCCTGTGCTGGAGGAGCTCGGAAAGGATGGCCGTGGCAAATTAAAGGTGCTTTACTCTGATGAGGGCGATTTCTTTCGAGAATACGGAAATGTATTTACGCTCAAATTTCCGAATATCGACATTGAAGTGGTCGAGACCAAGGGATTATTCCAGCAAACGAAAAAAGGCGTTGATTATGGGACGGCATTAGCGAAGCTGATTGATGAACAGCAGCCCGATGTGTTGACTCTGCCACCTCAATATTATGAAGAATACGCATTGGACGGCAAATTATATAATTTAGAGCCGATCATCAAGCAGGAGCAATTCGATCTGGAAGGGTTCATGCCAGGCTTGATTGATATGGTGAGAGAGAAGGGAGGAGGCACGCTATTTGGCCTGCCGCCGTTTTTCTTTACGGATGTGATTTATTATAATGCCGATTTGTTCAAAGCGAATGCGATAGAACCGCCAAAAGGCGGCATGACCTGGAAGGATCTGTTCGATCTGGCTGCGCGCTTCGAAGATGCGGGAATGCCTGGGCTATATGCTGGCGATGAGAACGCGGTTCGGATGCTGAATCGCATAGCGGACACATGGGGCCTGCAGGAATTCGATGCTAAGGGGGAGAATATCTTGCTCGAATCCGAGGGCTGGAAGCAGGCATATCAAATGGTGACGGATGCAATACGTGCCCGCGCGCTGCAGGTTCAGAAATCGGGAGATACGAGGTTTCTCCGTTCGTCCGATAATCTCTTCCTGCAAGGCAATGCTGCTATGACCATTGGTGGATCAGGCTTTATTCGTGAGTTTAGCGATTCGAGCAACAAGAAGGCGAGCAAGATGGATTGGGGAATGGTTCCTGTCCCTATTGATCCCACCCACCCGAATGAAACGCCAAGCGCGATTTCCTATGAGTATTTTGCCATAAACGAGCAATCGAGCAATAAGCGGGCGGCCTGGGAATTTGTTAAGTACGTCAACGGACCGGAGATGGCGAAGGCAAGCTCCACCATGTACTATAAGCTGCCGACGCGAACCGGATTCGTCAAGTCGATTCAGGGCAAGAGTACAGAAGCTTTCTATGCATTGCAAATAAAAAATAGGAAATTCGAGTGGGCAATAAAGCGGATTCCTAACGAATTCAACAGTGCATATGCTCCTTTGCGGGAAGAAGCGCTACAGGCCATCATTGAAAATGAGAAAACCATGGATGCAGCCTTGGCAGAACTACAGCAGAAGGCACAGGCAGCGCTTCAGAAGGCGCGCCAAGACAATGTGAAATAAAAGAGATCGATGAATAGGCGTGCAAAGGAGAAGTGAAGTGAAGAAATGAGGCGAACCGGAAAACGTAAAGCGGCTGTACTGCTTCTGCTCAGCATCGTCCTGCTCATAAGCGGGTGCTTCGGGAATAAGCCCGTGCCGGACGAGCTAAGCGGTGAAGGCAACGGGAAGCTGAAGGTATATTATCCCTATGTAGAGGACTTCCATATCAAGTACGGCCAGTTATTTAACAGCCAGTACCCTGACATTGAAATCGAAGTAATCCAGTCGTGGGATGAGGGGGAGGGCGAACCGAATGAATTAAGCCCATTGGAAAAGTTACAGCGTATGATAGAGCGCCAGAAGCCGGACGTGCTCGTTCTAAATCTGGATGAGTATGATCAATTATCCAGCATGGGCAAGCTATATGATTTGGAATCGGCCTTCAAGCAGGATCAATTCGATTTGGACGGCTATGCGCCAGGCTTGATCGACATGCTGCGTGAAAGGGGAAACGGTTCTCTATTTGGACTTGCTCCCACGCTCAGAGCTTCGTTCCTTTACTACAATGCGGATATGTTCAAGGATATGCATATCGATCCGCCGGTCGACAAGATGCCTTGGAAGGAGCTATTCGAACTGGCTGCCCGGTTCCATAACGGCAGAACGGATGAGGATACTTCATACGGATTGATGGATAATGAAGCTTCTGACGTATTGCGGGGAGTTGCGGCTGCGATGAATCTGCAGCTGTTCGACGCGGAAGGGAAGCAGGTGATGCTGCAATCCGAAGGCTGGAAGCAAGCGTTTCAGTTAACGGCCGATGCGATCCGGAACAAGGCGGTATCGGTTCGTCCGCCGCAGCAGGACGGCGATCCTGGATCGCGTTATATATTGGCCATCAACAAATTCGTTAACGGGGAACTCCCGATGATTATCAATGATTCGTCCTTTGCTGCACACATTGGCGGGTCTTCCAAGATGAATTGGGGCATGGTGACCGCCCCGATCGATCCGGCGCGCGTGGATGAATCCGCGAGTACCTATGCGACACAAATATTCGCGATCGCTGCGGATTCGACGAATAAGCGAGATGCTTGGGAGCTTGTCAAGTTCATGAACGGCGCGGCGATGGCAAAGGTCATATCCCGCAACGGAAGAAGCGAGCTGCCGGCGCGGACAGGATATATTCCGAGAGGCTTGGAAAGAGGCGCGGAATCGATTTATATGCTGAAGCCGGCGAAGCATCGGGCGAATGAGCCGTGGAAGAAGAACATCCCGGAGAGCTTCTATGAGGCGTATTCTTCGCTGGTGAATGAAGCGCTGCAATCCGTTACCGATAATAAGCAGTCAGTGGACGAGGCGCTGGCGGAGCTGCAGCAAAAGGCGCAGGTGGAGCTCGAATTGGCCCGCAGGAATAGGTAAGCGACGAATACAGATGGCCAACCGGCGGAGTCTGGGGCATTGTCTGGCGGCAGCAGACCCCTGTGAATAGGGAGAGGAGAATTTTTCGCATGAAAAGCATGAGCAAGGCGGCAATTGCGGCATCCGGCTTTATCTTGTTGTTCGGTTCGCTGAATATAGCCGCAGAGGCGGCTTCGCAGCCAACGAAGGCAAAAAGTGCCGTTACGGCGGTCTCCAAAGCTTCCTCCGTCCAGAACAACAAAAAGCTTGTCGAGGCGGAGACGGCCAAATTATCCAAAGCCAATAAAAAGTCCAGGTGATTTTTTCCCCTGTAAGTAAAAAGCGGCATGGGCGTCCAGCCGGACAGTGAACGATTGAGTAAAACGTGAAACAGCCATAGTCCCGTTCCCATGCGGACTATGGCTGTATTGAGCTACATTGCCGCTATTGGTTCGCTTTGAGCATCTCGAACACTTGCTCCACATCTTTGTCTCCGCGGCCGGAGATGTTGATGATGACGATCTGATTACCGTCCAGCGTCGGAACGAGCTTCAACGCATGCGCGACCGCATGCGCGCTTTCCAGCGCCGGGATGATGCCTTCCGCCTTGGACAGCACTTGGAATGCTTCGAGCACTTCTTCATTCGTCACCGTCACGTATTCCGCGCGGCCCGATTCTTTCAAATAGCTGTGCTCCGGGCCGATGCCGGGATAATCGAGTCCCGCCGCGATGGAGTAGGTTGGCGCCGGATTGCCTTCCTCGTCGAAGAGAACGAGGCATTTGAAGCCGTGCAGAATGCCGGGCACGCCTTGTGTCAACGTAGGGGCTTGTTCCGGCTCCACGCCAATCAACCGCACCGCAGGCTCATCCACATAATGCGCGAAGGAACCGATGGCATTGCTGCCGCCGCCGACACATGCCAATACGGCATCTGGCAATCGTCCTTCCTTTTCCATTATCTGACGCTTCGATTCTTCGCTAATTACCGCTTGAAAATGCTTGACCATCGAAGGGAATGGATGGGGGCCTACAGCAGAACCAAGCAGGTAGAAGGTGTTCTCGTAGTTCTCAACCAGGTCGTTCAAGGCTTCATCCACAGCGTCCTTCAGTCTGCCCTGCCCTTTTGCAACCGAGACGACTTTCGCGCCCAGCAGCTCCATGCGGAACACATTTAGCGCTTGACGGCGGATGTCCTCGGCTCCCATATATATAACGCATTCCATATCGAACATCGCGCAGACGGTCGCAGTCGCTACGCCATGCTGGCCGGCTCCCGTCTCTGCAATGATCCGATGCGCGCCCATGCGCTTCGCAAGCAAAATCTGCCCGAGCACGTTGTTGATTTTGTGGGATCCGGTATGGTTCAAATCCTCGCGTTTCAAATAGATTTTCGCGCCCCCAAGCTTCGCAGTCAGATGCTTGGCAAAGGTAAGTGGGCTTTCCCGTCCGACAAATTCACGCAAGTACGTTTTGTATTCTTCGATAAATTCCGGGTCATCCTTGTAATGATAAAAAGCTTCGGCAAGCCGATTCATTACATCTTGCAGCTGCGGCGGAACAAAGCTGCCGCCAAATTGACCAAACATTCCTTGCTGAGACGTCGTAACGGTCATGGTGTGGCTCCTCCTTAGTGGCGCGTTTTAGCAAAATAACTTGCTCATATTTTAGCGCATCAGCTTGCGAAAGTCTATCGTCATTTCCAGCATGGAACACCTGCAAAAGGGTAGAAAGCTCAGCATATGTGTCCGAATCTTAGATGATGCGCGCAACTTATTGGAACATCCGATAGGCGATGTTATAATGAACAGGATGGAAGCGTTATCGTGCTGCCGCGCGACAGATAGGCAGAATGCGCGGCATTACGCGGATTGGCGGATAACCCCGCCTGAACATCGTAGAGAAGGACAGGCTTGGAGAAGGTGAGGGAGAAACAATGAAACTGTTAGGTGCAATTGAAGGCGGAGGTACGAAGTTTGTCGTCGCTGTAGGCACGCCGGATGGACAAATTCAACATATCGAGTCTTTCCCGACGACGACGCCGGAAGAGACAATGGATCGTATGGTTGAATTTTTCAAGGATAAAGGGGTAAGCTCCATTGGCTTCGGATCGTTCGGTCCGGTAGACTTGAACAAGCAAAGCCCGACATACGGTCATATCGCGAAGACGCCGAAGCCGCATTGGAGCGGCTATGATGTCGTCGGCCACCTGAAGCGCCATTTCAACGTTCCGGTAGGATTCGACACCGACGTCAATGGTGCGGCGCTCGGCGAATTAATCTTCGGCGCGGCCAAGGGCTTGAACAGCTGCCTGTACATTACGGTCGGCACGGGCATCGGCGCAGGCGCGGTAGTGGAAGGCAAGCTCGTGCATGGCTTGGTTCACCCGGAGATGGGACACATCATGGTGAAGCGCCATCCCGAAGATACGTATGAAGGCAAATGCCCGTATCATAAAGATTGCTTGGAAGGGCTGGCGGCCGGACCTGCCATTGAAGGCCGTTGGGGCGTGAAAGCATACGAACTGGGCGATGATCACAAGGCTTGGGAATTCCAAACCTTTTACTTGGCGCAAGCGTTGATGAACTATATTTTGACGATCTCCCCTGAGAAAATCATTCTCGGCGGCGGCGTATCGAAGCAGCTTCACCTGTTCCCGCGTATTCGCGAGCAAGTGAAGGAACTGCTGAACGGCTATGTGCAGCATCCTGCTGTATTGGAGTGCGGCGACGATTATATCGTTCCGCCGGCGCTGCAAGACCGGGCCGGCATTACGGGCGCGTTGGCGCTTGCGGTACAAGCGTTGGAAGCTGAATAATTCAATGGATGCATAGGAAAGGGGCTGCCCCAAAAGTCATAATGAATGACGGTGGCTGCCCCTTTTTTGTCAATTATAATCGCTGGCTTTATTTGGAGATACTTCTAAGTGCACTGAACACATTGACACCCACTACAATGATTCCGGAACCAAGCAAGCCCCATGCCCATAGGTGCAGGTTGAACAGTAGCCCCGCACCTCCCGCAGCCAACAGAACAAGTCCAATACCTCCACTGATTACTGCACCTTTGTATACTGCTTTTGGGGATGGGTGGGTTGCTTTTTGGGCGCGATTCATCGCCTTATGATATGTGTTGTTAGACAGCTTTTTGGTCGCTGCAAGTATTTTTTGATTAACCATTTGCAATTAGCGCCTCCTTATTCAACCATTCACATTTAAATGACAAGCAGCTCACTACCGAATCCCCGCATTTATTACTGCGCTGATTAGGGCGAAGACACCGAACACGATCGCCCAACCTGCCCACACATTTTTATAACCCTTACGTTTGCTCAGCAGCCATCCAATAATGCCTGCAATCAACACCGCACTTGCGATCGTTGACCCTACAATAAATCCGATGTGCATCACCGAGCCCCCTTTGTTAACATTCATTGCCCATCTTGTGAATATCCGCCCATATTCGCGTACAGGTCGGTTGCTTTCTCAATTAATGCATCACTGACAACATCAACACCTAACTGCTTCATCATCTGCTGTAAAAATTGTAAACGACGAAGGGTATCCGAACGGTTGCGTTCAAATAAAACCGGGTTTATCCATATGTTCAACAGCAACAAGAAAATCTCCGCACATTCAGTCGGATAATCGGTAACAATGGATCCGTCTTCTCTACCTTGCAACATAATTTGAGCAATCCGGGGAGCATCCTTAATGACACAGTCCTTGATCCCTGTCACTACAAACTGCGGGTTCTTGATCTGTGAGCTCAACACGCTGTCTATGGAATGTGTATCTTTGTCTGTGGCAACCGCTTCTAATATACTCACAAGCTTCTCTCTTGCATTATTCGCTTGTGTATTCTGAATTAACATGTCGAACATCTCTGTCGTAGATTGAGAGCGCTGCTTCATGACCGCATCCAATATCTCTTCTTTTGATTTAAAATGGTGGTATATTGCTCCCTTTGACATTCCTAAAGCATCAATAATGTCCTGAATGCTAGTTTTGTCAAAGCCTTTCTCGGTGAACAGTTTTGCTGACACCGTTAGAATTTGCTCCAATGTCTTCTCGGGATATTTGTTTCTTGCCATTATCCATCCTCCTATTAGATACCGACCGTTGGTATTTATATTTTTTCATAAAACAGTTGCTTCGTCAATCCTTTCTTAATTATCCGCCACTTGATGTCAGTTAACGAGAGAAGGGGCTGTCCCTTAAGTAGAAATTCTACTTTTGGGACAGCCCCTTTGTAATTCGATTTAATATCGTTTTTTAGCTTCTCGGTGCCGCGGTGGATTCTCGTGCGATGAGCTTCGTCGGCAGCAACAGCTCCATGAACGGCTCAACCTTGTGTTCCATGCGCCAGAAGAACTGCTCGACGGCTTTGCGGCCGAACAGATTCAAATCGACGGCCATCGTTGTCGTCGTGGGCGTGGCCAAGCGGGATAACTGCCCGTTATCAAAGCTGCAGACGGATACGTCATCCGGCACCTGAAAGCCAAGCTGATGCAGCGTGGAGTTGGCGAGGAACCCGAGGCCATCGTTCACGCAAAACCAAGCGGTCGGTTGGGTTCTGATGGCTTTCATTGTCTGCATCATATATTCCGACTGCTCAAGCGCATCCGTCACGATCCAGTCCGGATTGACATCGAGTCCCAAATCGCGCAGCGCCAGTTGGAACCCATCCAGCCGCTCGTAGTAGCTGGGTGAGAAGCTGATGTTGCCCATAAAGCCGATATTCCGGTGCCCAAGCTCGAACAGATGCTGAACGGCCTCATATGCGCTGAAGCGATTGTTCGTCAAGATGCAGTCGATATGAATGGCCGGATGATGATGGTCAATTAGCACTGTCGGAATGCCGGTGGCAATAACTGCGTTCGTGTAAGCCGTACTAAGGTGAGACAAAATAAGGATGCCGTCTACGTCCAGATTTTCCAAAAACGGCGGCAAAGTAAGCTCAAGCTCCGATTCTTTGTTGATGGATTGGATAAGCAGATGCTTGCCGCGCCCTCTCGTCTCCTGCTCCACGCTTAAATAGATCTCTCCGAAAAAGCTCTTCTGCGCATCGAGCCGCTCATCAGCCACCGCTTTCGCTTGGGCGAGCTGCCGGCCATTATGGCGCGCTACCCTGAATTGGGAGTCTCCAAGGGCGTTGTCGTATATGAAGTATCATGAATTTTGTATGAAGTTTACATGAAGTTATGACTCTGTAAATCAGAACTTACCCGCGTGCATAGCACTAGAACGGATTGGAAATGGTAACAATAGGTTTCTCATCCATTCTGAAGATCATGCACATAGTTAGGGGTTGGGTTCTATGTTTAAATCCATATTCGGCGTGCTGCAAAAGGTCGGCAAGGCACTGATGCTGCCTGTCGCCATTCTGCCTGCTGCCGGCATTCTGCTCGGTATCGGCAATGCGCTTCGCAATCCGGATCTAATTGCAAGGATTCCGGTGCTGGGCAGCGGCGCCATCAGTATCATCTCCAACGTGATGGAGCAAGCTGGGGGCATCGTGTTTGATAACTTGTCCTTATTGTTCGCTGTCGGGGTAGCCATCGGTCTGGCCGGGGGGGACGGTGTGGCAGGGCTTGCCGCCATCGTCGGATATTTCGTCATGAATGTGACGATGAAAGTGATAATGAACGTAACGCCGGACATGGTAGAGTCCAACTTCGCGTACGCCATCGTGCAGGGCGTGCCGACGCTGCAGACGGGCGTCTTCGGCGGCATTATTATCGGCATCACGGCGGCAACGCTGTATAAGCGCTTTTTCACGATTGAGCTGCCCTCATACCTCGGCTTCTTCGCGGGCAAGCGCTTTGTTCCGATAATAACAGCCGTCACGTCGCTTATTATCGGGATCGTGATGGTGTTCATATGGCCGCCCATTCAAGTTGGTCTGAATGCATTCTCCCATTCGCTCATCGATTCGAACCGCGCGCTTGCGGCCTTCATCTTCGGTATCTGTGAACGGGCGCTCATTCCATTCGGATTGCATCACATTTTCTACGCGCCGTTCTGGTTCGAGTTCGGGGAATATGTGAACAAAGCAGGCGAGCTGGTCCGAGGGGATCAGAAGATCTTTTTCGCCCAATTGAAGGATGGTGTCGAGCTGACGGCGGGTACGTTCATGACCGGCAAATATCCCTTCATGATGTTCGGGCTGCCGGCGGCAGCACTCGCCATATACCATGAAGCGCGCCCGGAGAATAAAACGCTCGTGGCGGGGCTTATGGGCTCGGCAGCGCTCACGTCGTTCTTGACCGGAATTACGGAACCGCTCGAATTCTCTTTCCTGTTCGTGGCGCCGCTTCTCTTTGCCGTTCACGTCCTTTTTGCGGGTCTTTCGTTCCTGACGATGCATCTGCTCGGCGTCAAAATCGGCATGACGTTCTCCGGCGGCGTCATCGATTACTTGCTGTTCGGCGTGCTCCAGCACCGGACGCCTTACTGGCTCGTCATCCCGGTCGGCTTGGTGCTTGCGCTCATTTACTATTTTGGATTCCGCTTCGCCATCCGCAAGTTCAATCTCAAGACACCCGGAAGGGAAGCGGCTGCACCGGCTGCTGCCGCTAGGCAAGGAGCGGCAACGGCGGGAGAACTGCCGCGCGGCATACTGACAGCGCTTGGCGGCAAGGACAACATCGCTTCCCTGGATGCTTGCATTACGCGCTTGCGTGTACAGGTCAAGGATAAGGGGGATGTGGACAAAGACCGATTGAAAGAGTTGGGCGCTTCGGGGGTGCTTGAGGTCGGCAACAATGTGCAGGCAATATTCGGAACCCGCTCAGAGACGATTAAGCATCAAATTCATGAAATCATCAAACAAGAGGACATGGAACTGGATACGGGCGAATCCAATGAAGACAGGGATCGAGGGAAGCGTCCAGACAGTGATCGCAGCGAGAACGATTAGAGCGGATGCATTTGACCGCTCTCTTTTCTTGTACAAGAGGACGACGGAGAGAGCCTACAGTGCGTATTGCCATAACGCCATGCGGTTCACGCTTGTCCCTAAAGCCCGGCTAGGGCAGGGGTTCGGGCTTACATGAGCGAGGCGTATCCAGGGCGAATGTTCCTATTTCGACCCTTTGGTTCACTCTACCCTTCATTCAGAAAATTAGCGTATTCCTCCTCCTCGCCATGGCGGATATGTTGTTAGGACCTTGAACAATGCGTCATAGATCCGCTCTCCCCTGCAGTCAGGAAAGAACGTGGTGGAACCTCCGATCAGAATGTAATAAGAGTTGCGTATGTAAAACGGCCACGAACCCCCACACCTACTAAAAGCCCAATCGATATAGAGATCACTAAGCGGCGCAGCCTGAAAGCAGATCTATGTTCCATTGGGCTTTTGGCTGCGCTACGCTCCGCAACTGCGGGTACTTGGATTAAAAGTAAAAACGGGCTGGAACGGTGACAGGTACCGCGGGGGTGGAGCGGAGCAACGGGGTTCAAGCGGTGGCCGAGGACATCAGCTATGAAATTGAGAAGGGCCACGATTGGCTTGACCTATAGGCCAGGCTACTTGAAAGGACGGATGAAGAAGAAGAAAACGGAAATGATTTTGCAGCTAAAGGCAGATTACGAGCGGTATCAAGAAGGGATATATCTTCTGGATGGGGCAGTACCAGCGAAGCTGGCACTACCGACAAAGTAAATGGTGTGGTATTTATAAATACGCCCCGCGCTTTTCAAATTATTCCGCTAAGCTTTCTCCCAATTGTTTTTCCTTCCACATGACTGTAATACCGAGGCCAATGACCATAATGACAGCAGCGAAAAGATAAGGATAGTGGATATTTACGTCAAATAGTATTCCTGCCATCGCTGGCCCGACGATATTGCCTAAGCTCGTATAGGTTGAGTTCATTCCAGCAACAAATCCTTGCTCTTTCCCGGCAGCTCTTGATAAAAAGGTCGTCAATGCCGGACGAAGCAAATCAAATGCGAGGAAGATGAAGCAAGTTACCGCCAGCACGGCCAAATAGCTAGAGATCACGGTGGACGCCACCGCCAATATTGCACCTGTAACTAAACATAATTGGATCAGTTTCTTTTCACCGAGTTTATCTACCATTTTTCCAAACATAAATACTTGCGCAATAACGCCGAAGATTGAGCTTATTGTAATAATGGCTGCAATGTCCTTAGGCGTGAAGCCGAATTTATGATCAGAAAACAGGCTAAAAACCGTTTCATATGCTGATAAACCGAAAGCGAGTACAAATACAATGATAAATGCGATAAAGTAAAGCGGATGAAGTGATCTTTTTAAATCGCTTATAAAGTTTGTTTGCTTTGTATTTGCGGAAATTTCTGCAAGCTGTTCCTTTGTCAGCTGCTCTTTTAAAATAAAAATGGATGAAATGCATGCTAAAAAGGCAATGGCCGCCGCAAAGAAGAAGGGCATGCGCACACCGTATTCTGCAATAAAGCCACCGATGCCAGGTCCTATAATAAAGCCAGTGCTAATGGCGGCAGAAATATAGCCCATCGCTTTTGGCCGTTCCTGAACGGATGTAATATCTGCCACATATGCAGTAACACCTGGCATAACAAAGGCGGCACTAATTCCCCCTAGAATCCTTGATATATAAAGCACCGATACATTCGTGGCCAACCCAAAGATAAGTTCTGAAACACCGAAAAGGAATAAGCCGATGATGATGATTTTCTTTCTGCCGTAACGGTCAACCCATCGTCCTGCGAGTGGTGACATAATCAGTTGTGCCACCGCAAATGCGGCAACAAGATAGCCCATCGTTTTACCTGATAAATGCATAATATTCATAAAAGACGGCATAACGGGGATGATGAGACCAATTCCTAGAAAGGCAATGAATATATTGCTTAAAAGAATAAGTAATACCGTCTTTTGTTCTTTTATTGTTTTCTTCATGTATCAACACTTTCTTTCTGTAAGAATCATTAATGTGAAATACCTCTCCAAAATACGGTCCAAGAGGCTGCTAATTTATCCTTCAGCCGTTTCTCATCATTGCCGTATACAAGCTCCAGCATAATGGAATCGACTACTCCTAAGAAGGCGAGGGTCGGCGTTTTTGCTGCATCTCCGACTATTGCTTCAGCATCGATCCAAGCCTGAAATTTACTTTCCAGTATCGACTGCACCTTCTCCTCGATATCGATTACTTCCTTTTCGATTGCTTTTGCGAGATGTGCCGGCGGAAAAAAAGACATACGCAGCCAAAATTTTAACTGCTCATTTTTTTGGAATAGATCGATTACCAATTGCAGAAATCCGTATAAATCTTTTTCGGGATTTTTTGAATCAATGTTGCTGAAATATTGAAGCTTTGAAGATAGCTCCGTCTCTTTCGCATCACGTAAAACTTGCAGAAAGAGATCATCCTTTCCTTTAAAATGGGCGTAAATGGATTGTTTTTTCATGCCGACTTCTTCAGCGATTAGAGAAAGGGATGCTCCTTCATAACCATGAATTGTGAAATATTTTAGAGCGGCTTCCTTAATGTCATTGCTTTTCAATAAAACCACCTCCGATTTAACGAACGTTCGTCAGTTATATTAGCAAATGAAATAAATATAAGCAAGCGGAAAATAGATTTAGAGTAAAACCTTTTTATTATTTTGTTTTACTGTCACAAGAGCCCGGATAAAAAACAAAAGTACACCTATGAAATTCGGACAGACGCGGATAAGGTAAG
This sequence comes from Paenibacillus sp. MER TA 81-3, assembly GCF_023713585.1. Lineage (NCBI taxonomy): Bacteria > Bacillati > Bacillota > Bacilli > Caryophanales > Paenibacillaceae > Paenibacillus > Paenibacillus sp. MER TA 81-3. Next base: position 54,125 of record NZ_JAMAWB010000023.1, on the reverse strand, counting down.
CAAAGAGGACTTGGTTAAAATAGCCGAGACATACCTGAAATAAATAGCACAAAAAAGTCCCTATCCTTTCTTAAGGCGGGGACTATTTTACGCTTACATTGGGACGTGTTCGGAGTTGCAATTAAAAAAGCCAAGGCTTCCTGGGCTTTTCAAGTACAAAGGGGCTATCTCAAAATGAGGCAGCTCCTTTTTTGAATCAAGTTCAAGTTGTGCGGGCCCAATCCGTTTTACTCGGCGATGACGGATGTCATCATGCCGCCGTCCTCGTGATTCAAAATATGGCAGTGAAACATCCATTCTCCTGCTTCATCGAAGCGGAATGCAATGTCTACATACTCGGCCAGAGGGACATTGACGGTATCCTTGAACAACTCCTGCGCCGGCGCTTCGCCGTTGAAGGAGAGCACTTGAAAGTGTGTGCCATGCAGATGCATGGGATGCGCCATATGATGGTCATCGTTATAGATTCGCATTGTATAAGTGCGGCCAGTCTCGATGCGAAGGGGCTCTGTATCGGGAAAGGCTTGCCCGTTAATCAGCCACGACATGCGATGGCTCATCATGCCTCCTCTCATCGCTCCTCCATTCGTCATACCTTGATTCATCTTCCCGTCGCTTTCTAGATTGCCGCTCACCATGCCCGAATTCAGGCGTACCGTAAAGTCAGGCGACTGAGGCGCTTCTGTAAGCAGCGGACGGGGCGCAGGTGCAAGGAACGGTGATGCTGTTACTTCGTTCCGTTGTCCGTTATATATGATCGGCAGACGCATGCCGCGGCCCCGGCCGTTGGTCAGCTCGAATCTGCCAGCGCTATAGCTGCCCAGCAGTTCGGCGTCGACACGTTCTCCGGGACTGATAAGGATCGTATCGGATTCAAACGGCACCGCCAGCGCCGCTCCGTCCAAATGAGTCACACGAAATGTATGTCCCGGCAGGTTCAGCTTCTGCGAGTTGACGGTTGAAGCATTGACGAACCGCAGCTTCACGAGTTCCCCTTCCTTTAAGGTTAACGCAGGAATGGAAGAGCCGGTCTTGCCATTTATCGTGTCGAATTCATCGATCTTCATCTTTCCCGAAGCTTGTCTCTCTTCTAACATCCAATCATCCAATACAAGCACGATATCACGGTCATACTTCAGATCTGCCGCTGTCTTAATAACGAGAGGAGCGTACAAACCTTGCTCGACCTGCTCTTCGACCGGACGGTAGTGCGAGTGATACCAGTATGTTCCGGTCTGCCTGATTGAGAACTCATACTCGTGCCGGTTGCCGGGCTGCATGTCGATGCCTGGACCGTCCTGCCGAATCGGAACCTTCAAGCCGTGCCAGTGGATGTTGGTGCCGACATCCAACTGATTGTTTACGTCCACGGTGACGCGATCCCCCTCCGCAAATACGAGCGGCGGCCCGGGAACTTGTCCGTTATAGCCCCAAATGTCTGCTTCGCGTCCGTCTCCGAAATTGTGCCGCGCCTGTTGTATTGTCAGTGTGATCGGTTTATTTCCTGGCTGCGGGCGAATTGAGGTCAATTCAAAAACACCGAAGTCATCTGCGGTGCTGGCGGGTAGGGCTGATTGCTCCTGATCGTTCGAGCCGGACGGCGTACTGTTATTCTCTGCCGCGCCCGCGTCAGACGAAGCATTGAACCGCGTCTCCGCTCCGTCCGGCTGCCGGGAACAGCCTGACAATAAGGCCAAGAGCAGCACGGTTGCAACCGAGATTGTTAGAAGCGGGCGGAGACGATGAGATGGTTGAAAATGACGCATATTTGGTTCCTCCTTGACGATAGACATTTGACATCTTAGTACATGAGGGCATTTTCGTTATATCGTAAACCTATCACGGATCGATAAAGGTATGATCCCACATCCAATAGCTGCAGTATAGGGAAGCGGGCTAAAGAATCGCTGGAAGAACAGCGTACCAAAGATGTGTGTGGATTTTATGTAGAGGCAGTTCATGTATGTTTACCTTTCATGTATTAATTTGGTTAACAAACTCTTGTGCTGATTTCGCCATTCCGGTAAAATGGATGAATGTAATGTTAACCACATATGTATATACATAGGTTTACAAAGAAGAGGTGCCCAACATGAAACCGCAAATGCAACGAGGGTCAGGGGATAGCAAAGGATTGTTCGTTTCCTCAACAGGAACGGGCGTTGGCAAGACAGTCGTCACTGCGGGAATTGCGGCTTATTTCCATCAAATTCGGAAGCGGAAGCTACAGCTATGGAAGCCGGTGCAAAGTGGCACCACTATAGGAGATCCGGAGGGAGATACGTATCGCTTGCGAATGGGAAGCGGGATGACCGAGCTCCCAGAGGAAATGCTGGCGACTTGGACGTTGCGCGATCCGCTGGCGCCCTGGATGGCATTTGAACGTGCAGATATTGCATTTTCGTTTACGGCTTTGCTGGAGGAAGGGCGTAAGCGGTTGGAACAACAGGCATTTCTGTTGATTGAGGGCGCAGGGGGAATCGCCGTACCATTCTCGCAGCGGCATACGATGGCGGATATGGCATATGAGCTCAGAGTGCCACTGTTGATCGTATCTTCGCCGGGTCTGGGGACGGTTAGTCATACGGTTACGGCGGTGCATTACGCACGCGAACGGGGAAATACAGACATTGCCATAGCGTTTAGTGGTCCTCCGACGATGGCAGAAGTGAAGGAAGTAGAGGAGAACGCCCGCATGATTGAGACGATGGCGGATGTTCCTGTACTGGGACATGTGCCTTGGCTTCCGCAGCCAGATCGCGCCCGGGCGACCGAATCGTCAGCATGGGCGATGTGGCAGGAACAGTGGCTAGCTTCGTTTACTAGGATGACCCGGTTTACGCAATGGCTGCTTGAACGCGAATAAAGATGAGAAGAAGGAGCGATGAGGATGAGCGACACAATGATAATAGTGGAGACAGATTGGCGTAATTTGGCTAGAAAGTCGATTCAGGGAGATGTTCTCACCCGGGAAGAGGCTCTGAGTGTGCTGCGCGCAGATGATGACGAGCTGCTCGCGATTATGGACGCGGCGTACCGGGTGCGCCGGCACTATTTTGGCAATAAGGTGAAGCTGAACCTGATTATTAATGCAAAGAGCGGATACTGTCCTGAGGATTGTGGATATTGCTCGCAGTCGCGCGTATCCGACGCTCCGATTGAGAAGTACACCCTGCTTGAGAAGGATATCCTTGTGGATGGCGCGAAGAAAGCGATGGAGATGCAGGCGGGTACGTATTGTATCGTTGCCAGTGGGCGCGGACCGACGTCACGTGAGCTGGAGCAGGTCGTGGCTGCAGTGGAGGAGATTAAATCGACGATGCCAATGAAGATCTGCGCCTGCTTGGGCATCTTGTCGCAGGAGCAAGCGAATCGGCTGAAGCAGGCCGGTGTTGACCGCTACAACCACAATCTCAATACGAGCGAAGGCCATTATTCTCATATTACGTCCACGCATACGTATGCAGACCGCGTACATACGGTGGAGACAGCGAAGCATGCCGGGATGTCGCCGTGCTCTGGCGTCATAATGGGGATGGGCGAGACGGACGAACAACTCGTCGATGTCGCGTTCTCCTTGCGTGAGCTGGACGCGGACTCGATTCCTATTAACTTTTTGAATTCGATTCCGGGGACGCCGCTTGCGCATTTGAACGATTTGGACCCGCGCCGCTGCTTGAAAGCAATTGCGATGTTCCGCTTCATCTGCCCGTCGAAGGAGATTCGCGCATCCGGCGGACGTGAAATGAATCTGGGCATGCTGCAGCCGCTTGCGCTTTATGCAGCGAATTCGGTGTTCGTCGGGGACTACTTGACGACCGAAGGACAGGAAGCGACGGCGGATCATAAAATGATCGAGGATTTAGGATTTGAGATTGAACAATGCGCGCTGTAACTAGCGTTGTCAATAATTCGGAACGATGGGCGTGGATGAAAGAGGAATTGGATGAGCGTGAGCGGATGGGGCGGCTGCGCCGCTTGTCGACCGCCATCTGGCTGGAGAACGGATGGATCGAGCACGACGGCAGACGGCTCTTGAATTTGGCGTCCAATCATTATTTAGGTCTCGCTCCTTGGATTACTGAACAGGGGTGGGAGGCATTGCGCACGGAGACAGAATCAATGGGTGAACCTGGAGTTCGAATAGGTTCTGGAGCTTCACGGCTCATCGTTGGTCACGATCCGCACCACGCCGCACTGGAACAGGAGATGGCTCTATTCAAGCAACGGGAAGCGAGTCTCGTCTTTACGAGCGGCTATATGGCCAATGCCGGCGTCATTTCTGCGCTGGTTGGCCGCCATGACGCCGTATTTAGTGACCGCTTGAATCATGCAAGCATCGTCGACGGCATCGTGTTGAGCCGCGCGCATCATGTGCGCTACCCGCATCGGGATTTGAACCGCCTGGAGGATCAACTGAAGAAGTGGAGCGTCGGCGCAACCAGTGGAGCGGGACGGGCGCCACGCAAGCTCATCGTCACCGATTCCGTCTTCAGCATGGATGGGACGGAGGCGCCGCTGGCCGATCTGGTGACGCTGAAGGAGCGATACGGCGCGATGCTTATGGTCGACGAAGCCCACAGCGGCGGCGTGTATGGGCCGGAAGGGCGCGGGATGTGCCATGAGCTTGGCTTGCATGAGCGCGTGGACGTTATTATGGGCACGTACGGGAAGGCGTTTGGAGCCGTCGGGGCCTATATTGCAGCGGATGACATCGTCATCCGCTATTTGGCGAATCGGGCGCGCACGTTCATATATAATACCGGGCTGCCGCCGCTTATGGCAGCCCTCATTCGTGCCCGGCTCAGCGAGGTGCGCGCTGCAGATGAAGCGCGATCCGAGCTCATGCGCAAGGCGGCGCTGTTCCGCGCGCGGCTGCGTGCCGGCGGTCTGGACACCGGCGAGGGCGCCAGCCATATCGTGCCGGTTATGCTGGGCACGGATGAGCGTGCGGTTGCGGTGAGCGCCGCTTTGGCAGAGGCGGGCATCGCAGGTGTAGCGATTCGGCCGCCGACGGTGCCGGAAGGATCGGCGCGCATCCGTTTTGCGCCGACGCCGATGCATCGCGACGAGGATTTGCTGTGGGTGGCAGATACGGTCGCACGCTTGGCACGAAATATCTAGGCGCAACGCATCTTAGTTCAGAGACAGACATGCCAGCTTCGCTGGTGCCGCATTTACGACAATAGGCAGTCGAAAATGGAAGATGATGTGGCAGCCATGGATGATAGTAAGTATGACGCGAGGTTGTTAATGATGGAGATAGGAAGATATGAAAATGATGACCAAACAGATAGATATAAACGGTAAAACGGAATCGAATGGAGGCGGAGACGCTTCCGCTGCGAAGGCAAAGCGCCCGAAGCTGTTATGGGTGCACGGATGGGGGATGTCACCCGGGACGTGGCGGCATTTAGCCGCTGAGCTGCCCGCATTAGACCATCGCTATGTGTCGTATGCCTCCTGCCGCACGATAGAGGAGCTCCGCGAAGCGGTGAGCCTGCCCTTCCGGCTGGAGCCGGAAGGGGAGTGGCATGCGATCGGCTGGTCGATGGGCGGAATGCTGCTCCTCGAGGCGCTTGCCGCCTGGATGGCGGGGCCAGCTTCCCCCGCCATGCCAGCTGTGCGCAGCATCGTCTTCTGTGGGACGACGCTGCGCTTCATTGACGACACGGGGCAGGCCGGTTGGCCCGACCGTGTCGTAGCGCGCATGCGTCGCCGCTTGGCGCATGCGCCCGAGGAGACGCTCCGCGCGTTCGCGGAACGTCTCCCTTCCGCGGCCGAGCGCGATGACGCCGGGCTGCGGCGGGTGCTTGCGCAGCACCGTGCGCGAACGGCGTGCTCTGCGCCTGCGCCCATGGCAGCGGCTCAACCCGCGTCGCCTGAGTCTAGCGTGCATGCATTCACGCCGGAAGGGCTTGACGCCGGTCTTGCCTACTTGCAGCAGGCAGACCTTGCTGCGGCGTGGGCGCGGGTAACGGCGGCGCCGGCGGGACCGCGCCTGCTATGGCTGCACGGGGCGGACGACACCGTGTGCCCGCTTGGCGCGGTGAAGCGGGCACAGGCGCTGAACGGACAGCGGAACGCTGCCCGCTTTGCGGTGCTGCCGCAGGCCGGGCATGTGCCGTTTCTTACGCAACCGGCTCGCTGGCGAAAGGAGTTGACGTCGTGGTATGACAACGACATCGGATTCAACAGAGACTCCGCGCCCATTTCTGGGCGCGAACGTGAATAAATTGCTTGTGCAGCGCCGCTTCGACAAGCATGCGCACGAGTATGACAGCTATGCCGAGGTGCAGCGCGTGATGGCGCAGGAACTGGCGCAGCGCATTTCGACGAGCTATACCGGACCAGTCTTCCGGATTGCAGATATCGGCTGCGGTACGGGACTGCTGACGCTTGAACTGCTTCGGTTATTCCCAGAGGCATCCGCGACCCTTGTCGATATGTCGCCGCAAATGGTGAGGGCGGCTTGCACGAAGCTGGAGCAATCCGGTACAGCCGCACGGCGCCTCGATCCCGTCATCGCCGATGCGGAGGCGTGGGTGCAGGAGCAGGGCGGACAGAGGGGAAGCCGTAATCGCGCTCAAGCTTACGACCTTATCGTCTCCAGCGCCGCCTTTCAATGGTTCAACCGTCCGGCGGAGACGGCAGGCGGGCTGCTTCGCCTGCTTGCTCCGGGCGGAGTGCTGGCCTTCGCTACGTTTATGCCGGGGACGCTGCACGAGCTGCACGAGTCCTTCGGAGAAGCCGAATCGGCACTCGGCTTGCCGTCGGTTCCGCGCGGACTGGCATACCCGGCGCGGGAGGATTGGCTTGGGTGGCTGAGCGCGCCTGTACGAGCCGCCGTATCTGAGGCCGACGAACGGTCTGATGATACGGCGGCTCCTGCAGACAATCTATCATGCATAACTGCTGCGGCATCTACAGCGGATCCGGCAGTTCTGTCGTCCCATAAAGCGATGCCGCCTTCTGTCACATGGGAAGAGGCTAGTTACCGCTATGCTTTCCCGGGTGTGCCGGCGATGCTGCAGCAAGTCCGCCGCGTCGGAGCGGGCAACGCCGTTGCAAGCAGTGCTGCCGCCGGCGCGTTGAACCGTACGCTCTATCGGAAAATGGTAAAGTGCTACCACGACCGCTATCGGCTTCCCGATGGGCGCATTCCGCTCACCTACGAGGTTGCCTACGGCATCGTTGAGCTGCAAACATAACGAAAGCAAACGGCCGCCCGCACCTGTCTGGGCAGACAGGATGCGGGCGGCCGTATATAGGGCAGGGTTGCAATTATAGAAGTGTTCCCACTTGAATTTGTTGCTTCAACGCTTCGACATCCTCAAGCCGCACCATGCCAGCGGATGGCATAAGCGCATTGGCCGTGCCGCAGGCGGCCCCCAGCTTCAGCCGTTCTTCCGCTGGTAGAGCGCGCTTGTCCGCGACGACCAGACCGGCGACCATGGAATCTCCACTGCCGACGGCGTTGACGGCGTCGATGCGCGGAATGCTCACGCGGAATAACTGCTTATCCATAGTGGACAGCGCCCCGCGCTCACCGAGTGAGACGACGACATTCGCGATGCCCTGCTTCGCTAGCCGGAGCAGAGCGGATTTGATGTCGTCTTCCTCTTCCGCGTTGCCGTCCGTCAGCTTCACGACTTCATGCTCGTTCGGCTTGATAAGATAAGGGCGTGCAGCAATGCCTTCCACCAGCGCCTCACCGCTCGTATCCAGCACCGGGATAGCGCCGGCCCCGCGGGCGATGGCGATAAGCTCGGCATAGAGCCCAAGCTGGCATCCTTTGGGCAGACTGCCGGAGAAGACGACATGTGAGGAGCGCGAAGCGAGCTTCGCTATCCTCTCCTTCATCGACTCTATCGCTTCTGCCGGAATGGAAGGGCCCGCTTCCAACAGCTCCGTCTGGGTGCCTCCTTCTGGGTCGATCACATTCAAGCACAGGCGCGATTCGCCCTCCACCGTGATGAAATCGGACGGAATTCCCTCCTGGCGCAGCATCTCTGAGATCGCCATCCCATTGAAGCCAGCCACGAACCCTGTTGCGATCACATCTTCACCGAGCGTACGGATGACGCGAGCCACATTGATGCCTTTGCCTCCGGCTGTCGCATTCATTTGTTCCGCCCGGTACAAGGAATTAAGGTTGAATCCGGGGATGATGTACGTTTTATCGATCGCCGCATTCAAGGTTACGGTTGTAATCATATACGTTCCTCCAACATGAAGCGGGCTGTTGCAGCGGTTAGCGAACCGCGTTCGCCTTGCCGATACAGCCGGCCATTTCCATCTTGCTCTTCGCTAGTGCTTTTACTGCCTCTTTCGCAGGCACCATATATTTACGTGGATCGTTCTCGTCAGGATTCCCTGCAAATACGGCTTTAATCGCATCGGAGAAAGCAATGCGCAGCTCTGTGGCAACGTTCATTTTTGCCATGCCATATTTCACGCAGCGCTTCACTTGTTCTTCCGGAATGCCGGAGCCGCCGTGCAGAACGAGTGGAACGCTCACAACTGCATAAATTCGTTCCAGTCGCTCGAACGCAATTTTCGGTTCACCTTTATAAATACCGTGCGCGGTGCCGATTGCTGGGGCAAGCGTAGGGACGCCTGTCGCCTCGACGAACGCAGCGCATTCTTCAGGAACGGCAAGTCGCGCATCTTCTTCTTCGACGACGATATCATCTTCCACGCCGCCGACTTTGCCAAGCTCGGCTTCGATGTTGACGCCTGCGGCTGTGGCCACTTTCACAACTTCCTTCGTGCGGCTAATATTTTCTTTATATGGATGCATCGACGCATCGATCATGACGGATGTATAGCCAGCGCGGATACATTTTACAATGAGATCATAATCAGTGCAATGGTCTAGATGAAGTGCGATAGGAATTGAAGAGAGCTTGGCTGCGGTCTGGGCGGCAGATACGATGTATTCCGGCCCTAAGTGCTTCACCGTACCCACCGTCGTTTGCAAAATGAGGGGAGTTTGCGTTTCTTCTGCGGCTTCAACGACTGCCTGCAGCATTTCCAAGGTGTGAACGTTGAAAGCGGTAATGCCAAAGCCTTGTTCGCGAGCCGCTTGCAGCATCGATGTAGAGCTGATAAGATGTCCCATTTGCATAGCCTCCTGCATGTTATGATTGAAACAATCAAAATAATGACTTATAATTTCATTAAGTTGATTATAAAGGAGGATTTTGTGGAATGTCAAACCAGAATACGCATACGTATCGCGAAATTAGTGATCAGGCTGCAGCTCTGCAAGAAGCATGGACACAATTGCAGCAACAACAGGATTGGATCGGGAAATATATAGGAAGCGATAAATATGAGGAAGTTGTCTTCATCGGCTCCGGTTCCTCTTGGTACCAAGCGATGACGATGGCGGCGACGTATCGGAAATGGACGGGACGCAGTGCGGTGGCGCATCCGTCCTCTGACTTGTTCTTGTTCCGTGAACAGACCGTGGCGGCATCGAAGAAGACGCTGTTGGTCGGAGTTTCGCGCTCGGGCGAGTCTCACGAAGTCATCCTTGCGTTAGAATCAGTGAAGGAACTGCCGCATTGGACCACGTGCGGAATCACTTGTCATCCGTCAAGCAAAATGGCAAATATGACGGATTGCCTTGTATCGCCGCGCGGTGCGGAGAAGAGCACGGTCATGACGAAGTCGCTCAGCAGCATGACCTTCATGATGCAGGCGGCGATTGCTCTTGGCGCAGGACAGGAGAAAGCATACAAGGAATTGGAAGCTGTATTGCAATCCGACGCTGCGTCCGTTACAATGTCGGATGAAACGGCAGAAGCGTGGGTGAACGGAAATTCTTTTAATAAAACGATTTATTTAGGAATGGGCGCGTTGTACGGTCTTGCGCTGGAAGCGTGCTTGAAGTTGAAAGAAATGACCTATACGTGGACGGAAGCATACGGCACGCTAGAATTCCGCCACGGACCGAAGTCGATTGTCGATCCAGAAACGCAAATCGTGCTGCTGCTGTCCGAACAAGCACGCTCCTATGAGCTGAAGGTAGCTCAAGAAATGAAGCAATATGGCGCTACGGTCGTCATCGTAACCGCACAAGCCGGTGAAGATACGCAATTTGCCGACAAGGTGGTTGAGCTTGGTGCTGCGGATGTCTGCGATGAAGCACGTGCGGTATTGTATTTGCCATTTATTCAATACAACGGTTATTACACGGCGGTGAACCGGGGCCTTAACCCGGACGATCCACGGAACTTGACCCAATTTGTTTCTATATAATAAGCGTGTCTATTGCGTGAATCGCATGTAGGAAGTTCGTAACTGGCGCTGCTAACGGAGGTTCTGTATCCGGCTAGCAGCTCTTGCTTTGCCGGCATACCGCTTTTGGACCGCATTCATCATGGGTTTATGCCCTTTTTTACCTAGTAACAACCCGCAACGCAACAACCAGCAACGGATGGAGTGAATCGTATGAGTGAATCGTTATCCAAAGGCGAGCAGCGCCGACAGCAAATTTTGCAAGTGTTAAAACAGAATGGACGCATTACGATAGCGGAGATGATCGATCGTTTTGAATGCTCGGAAGCGACCGCTCGCCGGGATTTGGACTTATTGGAGCGGAAAGGCGAGCTGATTCGCACGATCGGGGGCGCGATTTTTGAAGGTGCTGGTTCCGTACGGGAAGTTCCTTTCGTAGAGAAGCGCCAACTGCTATGGCTGGAGAAGGAAGCGATCGCAGAACGCGCCCTTGACTTTATCGAGGAGGGCGACAGCATTTGCTTGACCGGCGGAACGACGACGTTTCTCATCGCGAAGCTGCTGAAGCAGCGCCAAGGGATTACCGTTGTGACCAATGCGGTGAATATTGCGATGGAGCTGTCAGATTGTGAAGGCATCCAGGTTGTCGTCATTGGCGGCGTAATGCGAAGCAACAGCTTTGAACTATGCGGACCGCTCGCAGAGCGCACGATTGAGCATTTGAATATTGAAAAGCTGTTCATGGGCATCGACGGCTTCTCTACAACGAAAGGAATTACGACGTATTCCGAGCTGGAAGCACAGACTGCCCGCATGCTGATGCGCCAAGCACAGCAGACGATCGCGGTGTTCGATTATACGAAGGTCGGCAAAGCTTCATTGTTCTCCGTAGCTCCTGTCAACGAGCTGACGGCATGCATCACGGACCGGCTTCTCCCTGCTGATATGGCGGAGGAACTGGATCGAGCGGGAGTGTTGTGCCACTACGCCAACCTGTAGAACGGCTCAACCAACGTATTACTTATTTAGATTAAAGGAATCTGCAACGGCTTTCCTCCGTGTCACGTATGGTATGTAATAAAATGTTTTCTCCGGGTGCTATGTGGTGCAGCCAGGAGTGAATCGGGTATAGAAAGAATAAGACGGTAAGAGCATGATGCGGCGGTATGATTTACAACCAGAACGCACATCTTATGGATACCGCATAACTCATTTGCCAATGTACTGAAGGTGAATATGTCTAATTTTACCCAATCGCCCGGCTCGCTTGCACACACAATATCCATCATGATACAATGAGTGGTGAATTTTACACTGCAAGTCAGCGTGTTACTAGTACGACTAGGCATGAGCTAAGCGGCTGTTCACTGGGTGAACTGCATGCTTCAGCGCATGCCTTTTTGCTTTTTTTTAACAGCAACACGTATTGGTTGCACATGATCGTCGGCTGATTTATCCCGCTGGAAGAACAGAAATACAGAACACTGACAGTAACGGATTGTCCATAGGATAACGGTTCATACAAGGAGGAAATTTATATGTTTGGATTTGGAAAGAAAAAGAAAACGATCTCCATTACAGCGCCTATAACAGGTAAAGCGGTAGCATTGGAGCAAGTTCCTGACCCGGCTTTCGCACAAAAAATTATCGGTGACGGCATCGCCATCGAACCAGAGCAAGGAGTGCTTATCGCCCCCTTTGACGGACAGGTCATCCATCTGATTGATACGTACCATTCCTTGGTGCTCGGTCATGAATCTGGACTTGAATTGCTTATTCATATCGGCGTGAACACGGTATCGCTGCAGGGCAAACCGTTCAAGCCTCATGTTAAAACAGGCGATAAAGTGAAAAAGGGGCAAACGCTGATCGAGTTCGATATCTCCCAAATTAAAGAAGCGGGTCTGCCGGTCATCACACCTGTTATTGTGGCCAACGGTGATGTTGTCGCCGAGCTTAAAGCGAACACAGGCAGCGTGACGGCGAATTCGAATGAACTGATGGAAATTGTCCTGAAATAAGACGGAATCGTAAAACATATCGTAAGTAAAAACACCAGTAAACTTTGATGGAAAGAGGTCATGAACAATGGAAAAGCAATTTACAATCAAAAACCCGCAAGGGATTCATGCGCGTCCGGCAGGTGCGATTATGAAAAAAGCGGCGGAATTTGCAAATGCGCAAATCTCGTTGGAGTTCAACGGCCGCAAAGTTAGCGCGAAAAGCATCACTGGCGTCTTAACGCTTGGCATGAAGGCAGGGGACATCATTACCGTATCTGCGGAAGGCGATCAAGCTGCGGAAGCGATCGATGCAGTAGGCACAGTTATTGAATCGGTTCTCGACTAATTCATTACGGATAAAGAAAAGCCCTTCAGAAGAAGGGCTGGCAGGCATACTGTGGATTTGAAATAAGCATCAACAAAAGGAGTGGAGAAACCGTCATGCTACTTCAAGGAATCGCGGCAGCATCAGGATACGCTATCGGAAAGGCATTCGTCATGCAGGAGCAAGCCACTGCGGTGGAGCGCAAGGACATTGGAACGGACGCCGTTGAAGCCGAGGTGGAGCGTTTTCAGAATGCTGTACAGCAGGCGATGGACGAGCTGGAGCAGATCAAAGAGAACACGGCAGCGAAGTTGGGGGAACATCATGCGGAAATCTTCGCTACGCATATTCTTGTCTTGCAGGATGAAGAATTTGTCGGTCAGGCGAAGGAGAAGGTCCGTCAAGAAGCGGTGAATGCGGAATTTGCGCTTCAAGAAGTGACGCAGCAGCTTGTGGATATATTTACGAGCATGGACAGTGAATATATGCGTGAGCGCGCGGCAGACTTCCGCGATGTGAGCCAGCGTGTGCTCGGCTTGTTGTCTGGCAAGAAGTCGGCACAGCTAAGTGACTTTGATGAGGCGGTGGTCTTGTTCGCACATGACTTGACCCCATCCGATACGGCGCAGCTGGATCGCAGCAAGGTGGCCGGATTCGCGACCAATATCGGCGGACGCACATCGCACTCTGCCATCATGGCCCGCTCAATGGAAATTCCGGCGGTCGTTGGCTTGCAGCATGCAACGGAAAGCGTCGAGACCGGAGACATGATCATGTTGGATGGATCGAGCGGCATTATCTTGATCAACCCGGACGAGGACACATTGAGCTTGTATCGAGAGAAAAAACAGAAGTTCGAGAAGCGTCAAGAAGAGATGAAGCTCTACAAGGATAAGCCTTCCGTAACGGCAGATGGCTATGAAGTGGAACTTGTGGCGAACATCGGCAATCCGCAGGATGCGTTGGGTGCCCGCAACAATGGGGCGGAAGGTGTCGGCCTGTACCGTACGGAATTTTTGTACATGGGTCGTGACAGCTTCCCGTCGGAAGAAGAGCAATACAATTCTTATGTCACGGTATGCGAAACGATCGGGTCTGATAAGCCTGTTGTTATCCGTACGCTGGATATCGGCGGCGACAAAGAATTGCCATACTTGGAGCTTCCAAAAGAAATGAACCCGTTCCTTGGCTATCGCGCCATTCGTCTCTGCTTGGACCGCAAAGATCTGTTCAAGACGCAGCTGCGTGCGATTTTGCGTGCTAGCGCGCACGGCAACGTCAAATTGATGTATCCGATGATATCTACGATAACCGAGCTGCGCGAAGCGAATGCTATCTTGGCAGAAACGAAAGCGGAGCTGGATGAGGAAGGCATCGCCTATAACAAAGGGATGGAAGTCGGCATGATGATTGAGGTGCCTGCGGCTGCGATTATCGCCGATCAGCTGGCTAAGGAAGTTGATTTCTTCTCAATTGGCACGAACGATCTCGTTCAATATACGATGGCGGCCGACCGTATGAACGAGCAGGTGTCTCACCTGACACAGCCGTTTAATCCGGCGGTGCTGCGCCTGATTCGCATGGTTATTGATGCGGCGCACCAAGAAGGCAAGTGGGCCGGGATGTGCGGCGAAATGGCAGGCAACCTGAAGGCGGTGCCGATTCTGCTCGGACTGGGACTCGATGAATTCAGCATGAGCGCAAGCTCCGTGCTGTCAGTTCGCGTGCTGCTCTCCCGTTTGAACCGGGATGAGATGAAGCAATTGGCCGAAGAAGCGCTAGCGCTGGAAACGGCTGAGGAGATTCAATACCTGGTGGTGGAACGGGTAGCGGCGGTTCAAGAACTATCCATTTAATCAAGTTATAAGTGTACGTTCAAAAGGAAGCTTTTGAACAACCTCTATAGGTTAATAAATGTAGGCCGAGAGAGGGGATACCCCCTTTTTCGGCGCTGCAAATGACGTTGATGGTTCGACACTAAGTTGACAAAAAGTTGACTATTATTCTAAATTTAGACATAATTCTCTTTTTATGTTGACAATGATTGCGGTTTCAACTACAATGATTTTACAGTTGAACGCGTTAATGCGAAAACGTTTCCATTTAATGATTTATCTCCGCAATTTCATGAGAAAGGAGATTCACGTTGTCAAGCAAGCGTCGCTTTGAGATTATACGGTCATTAAGCAACAATGTCGTATTGGCGAACGATGTGTTGACGAACAAAGAAACCATTCTCATGGGAAAGGGACTCGGATTCGGAGCTAAACCTGGAGGAGAGCTTGTTCCGAGTGACACCCGCATTGAGAAGACATTTGCTTTAGAGAGTCAGCAGCATCTGTCGCAGTATCAGATGCTCTTGGAACAGATTGATCCGGAAGTCATTACCGTATCCGAGCAGATCATTTCCATGGTGTCTGAAGCGCTTACGCCGGATTTGAACGAGCATATTCACCTCGCATTGCCGAGCCACATTGAATATGCGCTGTACCGGTTGCGCCATGACATTGCGATTGAAAATCCGTTTTTGTGGGAGCTTCGCACCTTGAATCCGAAGGAATATGAACTTGCTGCTCAGGCGGCCGGGCTTATTGACCGGACATTCGGTGTGACTGTGCCAGAAGATGAAATCGGATTCTTGACGATACACATTCAGTCGGCTGTCGCACATGTTCCTGTCGGGAATATGGTCCAGTTCAATCATTTATTGAAGGATCTGGTTGCACTGATCGAAGAACGACGAGGGGGCGACATCCCGAAAGACAGCATAGACTACCTTCGGCTCATTACGCATCTCCGCTTCGCCATTGAGCGAATCCGCCAAGGGGAGCATTCCCGCAATCCGTTCCGGGACAAGCTGAAGGACATGGTGCCTTATGAGTTCGAGGTGGCGCAGGAATGTGCCGCGTTAATGGCGCGGAAGCTGGAGACGGAAGTGTCGGAGGACGAGACGGCATACATCGCTATGCATCTGTATCGATTGTTTAACAAAGACGAGTAATTATCTATTACCTATAAGTGCGTGTTCAAAAAGGTCGGTTTTCAGCACCGAGAAGGTTGCAGGAACTCGAGAGTGAATGCAAGATTCGATGCCGAGTTACTTCCTGAGTGACTTCGTGATCAAAAGAGGACTTTTTGAACAACCTCTATAACAACTTTCATAACAGGCGTGTTACTAGTACGACTAGGCATGAGCTTGCCAAGGGATAGCATCCGCGATATCGGGTGGTATCTCATCGCAAGCTCATGTCTTTTTGCGTTGTTGCGGTGATGACAGGCAGAAGAATAAAACTTTGGCCTTTTATCCATACTTTACTTAACCAATTAAGGAGGAGAACAACTCATGCTAGCCTTTTTGCAAAGAATTGGTCGGGCATTGATGCTCCCGGTTGCAACGTTGCCGGCGGCAGCCATTTTGCTTCGCTTCGGTGCAATTGACTATGTGAAAGACTTCCATATGGGAGACACGGTCGGCGGGTTCCTGAACCAATATATTGCCCCGTTCCTGGATGCAGGCGGCTCCGCTATATTTGATAACTTGGCTCTTATATTCGCCATCGGGGTAGCCATCGGATTTGCTTCAGACGCGGTGGCCGTATTGGCGGCCGTCATAGCGCATATTATTTTACTTAAAGTATTGTCCAAAATTCCGGCAGCGTTCGCGTTCATTCCGGATGACATGAAGCTCGACATGGGCGTCATCGGCGGTATATTGGCCGGTGGTATCGCTGCGTTCCTGTACAACAAATATCATGATATTAAAGTGCCGGATTGGCTTGGCTTCTTCGGCGGCAAACGATTTGTGCCGATTGTCACCTCAGCGGTTATGATTTTAGTAGCGATTCCGTTCGGGATTGTATGGGGACCGGTTCAACAGGCGCTCGATTCCTTCGGCAACTGGATTGTTGAACTCGGAGCGGTCGGCTCCGGCATCTTCATGGTAGCGAACCGGCTACTCATTCCATTCGGTCTGCACCACGTGTTGAATGCAATTGCATGGTTCCAAATCGGCTCCTTTACCGACGCTGCCGGACAAGTATGGCAGGGCGACATTGCCCGATTCTTCCATGGCGACCCGACGTCAGGGTTGTTCATGACCGGGTTTTTCCCAATCATGATGTTCGCATTACCAGGTGCGGCTCTCGCCATTATTCATGCGGCGAAGCCGGAGAATCGCAAAATGGTTGCTTCCATCTTCATCGGTACGGCTATCGCGTCGTTCCTAACTGGGATTACGGAGCCGATCGAATTCGCATTTATGTTCGTTGCTCCCGTACTGTTCGTTGTCCATGCGATATTGGCGGGGGTGTCTGGATTCGTAACGGCAACGCTTGGCATTAAGCACGGGTTTGGGTTCTCAGCAGGCTTTATCGACTATGCGCTGAACTTCCCATTGGCGACGAAGCCATTGCTTCTGATTCCAATCGGACTCGCCTACTTTGTGGTTTACTATTTCTTGTTCCGCTTCCTGATTGTGAAGCTGAATCTGAAGACGCCGGGACGCGAGGATGAAATGGAGACAGAAGGAGACGCGGATAACACGGTCAACGCCAACTCCAGCCTGCGTGAGAAGGCGGAAAAAGTCGTCGGACTTATCGGCGGCAAAGATAACATTATTACGAACGAAGCATGTATTACGCGCTTGCGCTTGACGCTGAAGGACGACACCGTGGTCAACGAGGCGGGCTTGAAGGCGCTCGGCGCCGCCGGGATTATGAAGCTCGGCAAAGGCAACGTGCAGGTGGTGTTCGGTACGCAGTCCGAGCTCTTGAAGGAAGAAATCAAGAAGCTATAACCTAATATTGCTGTAATGGCAGCGGCTCCGTGTCTTTAGGATGCGGAGCCGTTCTGTTGTAGGGGGATATGTCCGGTTGCCGTTTAGTAGGGAGTAGGCCCGCTTGCCGCTCATTAACGTTATGCCGCACAAAATGTACATTCGGTCCTCGCACATGCATCTCGACCATATGTGATTTCTTGAATCAGCAGACAGTCAAGTAAATCAAAGCGCAATAAGCTGCATCAGAACACAGTAGTTAAACAGGTGTACATCACAACGCCGTAGTTATACAGAACGCAATAGGTTGTATGTAAATGGGGCATATATATTGGACAAATTACAGTTGATTGGAATTGGAAGGATGCCCTTTGCCAAAAAGAGAAGCATTCTGACGAATGGGGGAGGGTGAGCAAAAGTAAGCATCCGGGTGAAAAAATAAACGAAACAGAGATGTTACGGCGATGTTGGGTCAGAGGTGATTAGAGAATAAATTAAGGATTGCGCTATTTATTTTTCGCGTACAAAAAATTGTATTTGCTGGCGTGCTTCAACTCGTCAGTCAATATTTCAAAAATGATGTTGCGGAACGGTTCCGGCCCAACCGTGAAATAAATGCGCCGGTATTTTTCAACTGCGCTGAGCTCACCGAAGAGAGCCTTTTCCAGCCCTTCGAGATACGAGGCTGTCGGCTGATAGGATTCATCTATGGCGTCAGGGACTTGTTGCCCGGTCAAGCAATAGTAGATATAGCGGAACCATTGGCGATGCCTCCGCTCGTCGTTGCGAATGGACGCGATAATGTCCTTGTCCGCCTGGGAAGGGGCGAGCCGGATTAAATCATCATAGAACAGCTCGTCATCGCGTTCCCCTTGAATGGAGCTCGCAATGAGCGGGAGGGCCGTATTCAGGTTGGTGTCGTAAGCATCGAGCGGCGGTTGAAGCGGGTTAGTTAAGCATTCGGTGTTTGAAACAGGGGCATTTGCGCGATATGGGGCATATGGGGGGGGCATGCAGTATAAAGGAAGCATGTTAAGTCCTCCTCGATATGGATTCGATCTTGCAATATCATATGCGTGTCCGCCTAGAAGGGTGCCTGACTTCTATAATTAGGACAGAAATCACCAGTTAAGAGCCGCTTGTTTAATTCAGAGTAAATTTTTGGAGAGGCGTTACTCTCTCCGTTCGGCGTTTCCGTTCACTCTCCCCTTCAGTCAGTAACAACGATTCCAGCATCGTCCAGACGCTCTATGGTGTGATTGAACGGTTGATGTAATAGTGGGAGGGAGCATCTCCAACTGCGATCATACATTTGAGAGTTCCCTTCTAACGTCTTGCGTCACGCTGGACAGCACAGAGAGATACCCCTTCTGAACGAGAGGGAGAGTGGAGAAAAGTACGTGGCAGCGTATCGTGATTGGCTAGAGATATGAGCTATCTTTAGTTCATTCATATAGTTACTCTGAGCGCAATGAACTACATCAGTGTGTAGTTAGGTTAATTAGGGACATACCTGATGATTGCTTTATTATTACTGCCTAATATCTCGAAAATGGAGCGTTGATAAGTGATGACGGCTATATCGATGCAACTTGGCAAGGATACCAAGCTGCATCCATTGGATTTCGTCCAATGCTTTTTAGCATGGAGCGTGACTGGGTGTCATTTCACTGGAAATGATCCAATAGGACCGGACCAATTTGGCTCTAAAAGACTAAAAAGGACGATTTGATTGGACAGTTTCCAGCAGAATCATCGAATACTGCTTGTTTGAGGGGGAAGGCTGTACTATTTCCAATGGAATCTTCATTTCCCAATCCAATCTGCACCGTTCGGGCTGAACGAAAGCAGAGCGCAGCCAATTTTCAGGGTAAATATTAAAGATTTGGTGGATCAATTAAAGATATCTCGTCAAATAGGAAATACCATCCTTTTCACTGGATAATATAGGGTATACAATGAATCTGCATATCAAATTGTAAGCGCTATCATTATTTTCGGCCCATGCATCCGGATATGGCTTATTTATTATTTGGGAGAGAGGAAGAGATATCGAATGAAACGATTGCAACCGACGGTTATGTCCAAACAACGAATGAAACGCAGCCTTGCCGTATTCGTCAGCACGGCGATGCTGGCGGGCTCCTTGATGGGGTTTGCCGGTCAAGCGGAAGCCGCGCAGCCGCATTCTTCCTATTGGTATCCGAACACGCTCTTGGAGTGGTCTCCGTCAACGGACCGGGATGCCGCCTTCAACAAGGGCAGCGTCAAGCTTGTAGAGGAGCGTGTGAAGGGTTATAAAGTAAATCCAAGCGCGCTGGAGGACCCGAAATTGATGGCGCTCGCATCCATGTACCCGAATACGAGCGGGGTGCCTTCGCAAGGCTCTGAAAAATTCAATACATTTACATTTGGTTATTGGCAGTATGTGGATAGTCTCATCATGTGGGGCGGCTCTGCGGGCGAGGGCCTGATCGTACCGCCAAGCGCGGATGTAATCGATGCCGCCCACAAGAATGGCGTGCCCGTTTACGGAACCGTATTTTTCCCGCAAAGGGAACACGGCGGCAAGCTCCAATGGCTGCGCGACATGCTGCAGCAGCGTGAGGACGGCTCGTTCCCTACGGCGGATAAATTAATAGAAGCGGCATCATATTACGGCTTCGACGGCTGGTTCATCAACCAAGAAACGCAAGGTGCCACGCCGCAAGACGCGCAATTGATGCAGCAGTTTTTGATATATTTGCAGCAGCACAAGCAACCGGGGATGGAGATCATTTGGTACGATTCGATGATCAATCGAGGGCCCATATCCTGGCAGGGGGCGCTGACGGACAACAACAAAATGTTTTTTCAAGACGGCAGCGAGCGCGTGTCCGACACGATGTTCCTTGACTTCCGCTGGCAGTATTCCGGTTATGCGTTCCAAAATTCCCCTTCTGTCGCCCAAAGCTTGAACCGGAGTCCTTACGACCTCTATGCGGGCATTGATGTAGAAGCAAATGGATACAATGGAACGTTCAACATGCCTGCTTTGTTCCCGGGAGAGGGCAAGGCAACGACTTCCTTGGGCATTTATCGCCCGGACTGGGCTTGGAACAGCTCGAAGACCCATGAAGAGTACATGGAAAAAGAGACGACATTCTGGTCGGGCTATGAGCATAATCCAGCCGCGACGCCGCCGCGTCCGGGGGCAGGGGATGCAACGAAGCTGAGAACGTGGCGTGGAGCGGCCAACTATTTCGTAGATAAGAGCGTCATTACTGGTCCTGAATTCATCACTCATTTCAATATGGGGAACGGGCATTTGTTCGCCGTGAACGGGGAAGTAGTCCGCAGCCGGGATTGGAGCAACCGAAGCCTGCAGGACATCCTGCCGTCTTGGCGCTGGATTGCAGAGTCCGAAGGGACGGGACAGGCGTTGCAGCCGTCCTTTGATTATGAGAACGCTTACTACGGCGGCAGCTCGTTGAAGGTGGCGGGTGACCTCCGGCCGGATTCGGCTACACACGTCAAGCTGTACAAGACGAACATCCGGGTCGAGCCGACGACGGTCGTATCGGCTACATATAAAGCCAATGACGAGAATGCCAGAGTCCAGATCGGAGTATCCTTCGATGATGCGCCAGAGCAATATGTGTACCTGGATCAGGCAACCATCGAACTGGCGGACGGAACGAGCGTCACGGACACCGTGTACAAGAACAAATGGGTGCGTTCGACCGTGACGCTGGCGACGTATGCGGACCGCAACGTTGCGGGCATTTCACTGAAATTCGATTCACCGGAAGCGATTGATGGCTTGCAGGTGAATATCGGCGAGCTGTCCATTCGCAATACGGAAGCAGCAGTCCCTCAGCTTGACGCGGTGAACGGTCTTGTAGTGACGGAATCCGATTTCCGCGACGGCATCTATGGCGATGCCCGCCTCAAATGGGAAGCGCTGGGGGGAGAGGTGCTGTACTATCAAGTGTACCGCGTGAATCCGGACGGAGTCCGTGAGCTGGCAGGCGCGACGGCCAACAACGTTTTTTATGTTCCGGAAATGAAGCGCATTGACAAGGAAGCGGGGACGACGCTGGAAGTTGTGCCGATTAACCGTCATTATGAACAAGGCGAACGCGCATCGGTCTCCTTCGAGTGGCCGGGTTACCCGCAGCCTACCGCCGATTTCGAAGCGGATAAGACGTTGATTGCGCCAGGCGATACCGTGAAGTTCATGGATAAATCGTCCGAGGTGACAGAGAGCTGGTTGTGGAGCTTCCCGGGTGGCCAACCGGAATCGAGTTCGGAGCGGAATCCGGGAGTTCGCTACGACAAGGAAGGCGTATATGAGGTGACGTTGACGGCGAAGAACAGCGAGGGTGAAGATTCGCTCACGAAGCAGCTCATTACCGTTACCAAGGATGTGGCCGGCGGCATTGCCGATTTGGCGCTGAACAAGAAGACGGATGCGAGCAGCTTCGTCAATCCGAACGAAGCACCGCCGTTTGCCGTCGATGGCAATGACCGCACGAAATGGTGCGCGGTAGGAGACGGACCGCATTGGATGACGGTCGATTTGGGAGCCGTCCACCAAGTGAGCGAATTCGTCGTGAAGCACGCGCAGGCGGGCGGTGAAGGCGAGGCGTTCAACTCGCGCGCATTCCGGATTCAGCTGAGCTTGGATGGAGTAAATTGGAGCGATGCCGTCGAGGTGAAGGACAATACGCTTGGCGTCAGCAAGCATGCAATCAGCCTGACGAAGGCGCGCTATGCGAAGCTGATCGTCGAAAAACCGACCCAAGGAGGCGATACGGCGGCGCGCATTTATGGCTTCGAAGTGCATGGCTTGAAGTAGCTGGTACAGACGTCGGCAATGGGGCGAAGCGGCAGTGGTATTGGAACGCATGCTGTCTTACAAAAATAACGTATGCTGTATACCGAAAGACGCCGGGCTGCATGGCAGCTCCGGCGTCTTTGCGTGAAGTGGATGGGTAGGTTGTGCTTTATGAGTTAGCCATGCGGCGGAACGATTCGTGCGCTGCTTCGATCGTGCGCTCGATGTCTTCGGCGGTATGCTCCGTCGTCAGGAACCATGCCTCATACTTCGAAGGTGCAAGGCAGATGCCTTGATCGAGCATGTGGCGGAAGAAGGCAGCGAACGCTTCGCTGTCCGTCTCCTGCGCTTCCGCGTAATTCGTCACCGGATGGTCGCAGAAATGCGTCGAGAATGAGCCGCGGATGCGATTGATGGTGAGCGGCACGCCGTAGCGGTCAGCACCTTCCTGGATGCCTGCCGTCAAGCGGATGGACAGCTCTTCCATCCGTTCGTACACGCCCTCCTCGCGCAGCACTTCGAGACAAGCGATGCCAGCGGAGATGGAGGCCGGGTTGCCGGCCATCGTGCCCGCCTGATATGCTGGTCCGAGCGGCGCGACCTGCTCCATGATGTGCTTCCGTCCGCCGTAGGCCCCGATAGGGAGGCCGCCGCCGATAATTTTGCCCATGGCCGTCAGGTCTGGCTCGATGGCAGCAAAGTCAGGGAAGACGCGGTACGTCTGCGCCGATCCGTAATGGAAGCGGAACGCGCTGATGACTTCGTCATAGATGACGAGCGCGCCGTACTCGCGGGCCAGCTTGCACAGCCCTTCGAGGAAGCCTGCCTGCGGCATGACCATGCCGAAGTTGCCCACGATCGGCTCGACCATAACGGCAGCTACGTCATCGCCCCAGTGCTCCAGCGCTGCCTTCAGGCTGTCGAGGTCGTTGAACGGCACGGTGATGACTTCGCTCGCGATGCTCTTCGGAATGCCGGCGCTGTCGGGAATGCCCAAGGTGGACGGGCCGGAACCAGCGGCCACGAGCACGAGATCGGAGTGGCCGTGGTAGCAGCCGGCAAATTTGATTACCTTCGTGCGCTTCGTGTAGGCGCGGGCGACGCGAATCGTCGTCATGACGGCCTCGGTGCCAGAGTTGACGAAGCGGACTTTGTCCATGGAAGGCACCGCTTCCTTCAGCATCCGCGCGAGCTTGATTTCTAGCTCAGTAGGCGTGCCGTACAGCGTGCCATTCTGTGCGGCACGCACAATGGCTTCGGTTACATGCGGATGCGCGTGACCGGTAATGATCGGGCCGTAAGCGGCCAAATAGTCGATATACTTATTGCCGTCGACATCCCAGAAGTGAGCGCCTTGCGCGCGCTCCATAAATACAGGCGAGCCGCCGCCGACCGCTTTGAACGATCGGGAAGGGCTGTTCACCCCGCCGACGATATGCTCAAGGGCTTCTTCATATAGTTGTTCGGAACGATTTCGGTTCGTAGTCATGTAGACGAATCTCCTTTGTTCTTGATATCTTCGGATGCGGATGCTTTATTTTCCAAGGCGTCTTGAATGTACTGCTTCAGCTTATCATTATCAACGACTTGCAGCACGGCGGAATTGTTAATTGTCGCGTCAGCGACATTATCCATCGCCGGAAGCTGGTGGCTTGGCCCGATGGAGCTGTCATAGCCTAAGGAGGCCAGCTTAATAATGTCATCCGCCGTCAGGTTCGTTTCCACGTAGGGGGCGACCTCATTAATTAGGTGAGGGAGCTGAATAATGGACCAGGCCGATTTCAATTTGTCCGCGACAGCGGTTAACAGCTCGCGCTGCCGCTTTGTACGGGCAAAGTCGGACATGGCGTCGTATCTGAACCGGACGTACATAAGCGCGGTTTCTCCGTTCAGCAGCTGCTTGCCCTTTTTCAAGTCGATATCATATTGATGCTTATCCGCCTTGCTGGTATACTTCATGTTCTTCTCCACTTCGAATTCAACCCCGCCCATGGCGTCGATGAGCTTGATGAAGCCTTGGAAATCCGTATATACATAATATTGGACGTCAAGTCCGGTAAATTCGCTCACCGTCTTCATGGCAAGCTCGGGGCCCCCGTACGTCAGCGCTGCATTGATGCGATCTTTGCCGAATCCGGGAATATCCACATATGTGTCGCGCAATATAGAGAATAGATTTGCCCGTTTCGATTGCGGATCGAACGAGGCGAGCAGGATGGAATCCGAACGCGGAACTTCGTCCTTGTCCATGCCTCGCGAATCGCCGCCAAGGAGCAAAATATTGACGCGCTCCCTCCCCTCCCATTTCGGAGGCTCTACCGCTTTCCGGTCGGGAAGCTTGCTGACAACAGGTGTAAAACGGGACTCTTCCGGCTTCTTCTGCAGGTTGCCCAAGCTGTCGTACATGGCCCAAGTGTAGTATCCGACACTGCCGACAATAATGACGGTCATCACGGTTAGTGCGTGCTTCCAATACTTTTTCCACATATGTATCGTCCTCTCCTCATCCGGCGGTGAAAGAAGCGAAGTTCATGATGTCAGCTCCGGCGCATACATTCAAGTCGTCGTACGTGCTATATTAAATGTTATGGATAATGACCCGCATCTTGTCTATCCAATTATAAAATCTTTATGATGTTGAATCAATTCGCGTCCAAGTGCGAGACTAGAGCAGTCATCGCTAACTACGCAAATCTACGAAAGGGTGAACCATACAGCAATGAATGCCATAGAAGTAAGGGATTTGCGCAAAACGTTTCACGTGCAAAAAAACCGCGAAGGGCTGAAGGGCGCTTTGCTTGATTTATTTAAAAGGGAATATAGCGAGGTGATGGCCGTCAAAGATATTTCGTTCACGATTCCGCAAGGAGAAATATGCGGATATATCGGGGAGAACGGAGCGGGGAAATCAACCACAATCAAGATGCTGACCGGCATTCTGGTGCCGACCGCAGGCGAGCTCCATGTAAACGGGTATATTCCGTATGCAGAGCGGGAGAAGTTCGTGCGCGGCATCGGTGTCGTCTTCGGACAACGCAGCCAGCTCTGGTGGGATATTGGCGTCATCGAATCGTTCCGGCTCCTGCGCAAGGTGTACCGCGTGTCAGAAACAGACTTCAAGCGGCGCTTGGATGAGCTGGTGGAACGACTGCAGCTGCAGGAGCTCTTGAATCGTCCGGTGCGCAAATTAAGCCTCGGTCAGCGCATGCGCTGCGAGCTGGTCGCCTCCTTGCTGCATCAGCCGTCTGTGTTGTTTTTGGATGAGCCGACCATCGGCTTGGATATCGTCGTCAAGACAGAGATCCGGGATTTTCTCCAAACGCTCAATAAAGAGCACGGCACGACCATCTTGTTGACGACGCATGATTTGCAAGATATCGAGGCGCTCTGTACGCGTGTCGTTATGCTGGATGATGGACGCATCATTTATGACGGCAGCTTGGACACGCTCAAGTCCACATGGGGCAAAGGGCGCGAGGTTCGATTCCAATTTGCGAAGCCAATGCGGTCAGGGGATACAGAAGCGCTCACATCGGGCTTGGACGTCAATTGGACGATGGAATCGCCGTATGAGGCGAGCGTGTTCGTACCGTTTGCCACGAATGTGTCCGAGGTAATCGGGCAAGTCGTGGGCGGCGCCTCCATCTCGGATTTGAAGATTATCGAGACGAACACCGACGACATCGTGCGGGAAATATACCGTACGGGGAGCGCTGAGCTGCCGGAAGACCCAATGGCAGACGATACTTCCGAGGCTGCCGCCGCCCGGGAAGAGAGCGAGAAGGAGAAGGAAGCGGTGACCCATGGCTAGCGCATATTTAGAGCTGATACGCATTCGATTTCTAATGATGCTCGCGTACCGCGTCAACTATTATTCCGGCATTTTAATCTATACGTTAAGCATCGGAGTGTACTATTTTACATGGCAAGCCATTTATGGAGGACAGGGGACCATTGCGGGCTTTACCGCGGATCAGATGACGACGTATATCGCCGTCTCTTGGATGGCGCGCGCCTTTTATTTCAATAACCTCGATCGGGAGATTGCCAATGAGATACGCGATGGCAGCGTAGCGATACAGTTCATCCGGCCTTATAACTATATTGTCGTGAAGATGATGCAGGGCTTTGGAGAAGGGCTGTTCCGGCTGCTCTTGTTCATGGCTCCGGGCATGGTCATCGCTTGCTTGCTGTTCCCGGTGCAGCTCCCGCGCGAACCGAAGCTGTGGCTTGTGTTTGCCTTTATGCTGTTCATGAGCTTTCTTATTAATTCGCAGTTGAACATCATTACCGGATTGACGGCGTTCTTCGTGGAAAATAACGAGGGCATGATTCGGATGAAGCGGGTCGTGGTCGACCTGTTCTCTGGCGTCATTGTGCCGATATCGTTTTTTCCGGGGTGGCTTATGCTGCTGAACCAATGGCTGCCGTTTCAAGCGATTACGTATTTGCCGAGCTCTGTCTTCACCGGCCGGATTGAGGATAGCCAGATTCTCACCGTCGTCGGCATCCAATTGCTCTGGTTCGTCATTCTAATTATTCCGATCGTCATCATGTGGCGCGCCGCAAGACAGCGGTTGTTCGTGCAAGGGGGGTAACGGCAGAAGATGTATTATATCGGACTCATCGGCGAATATTTGAAAAACTATATGAAGACGCGTCTAACCTACCGTGCGGACTTCTGGGTGGAAGTTGTGTCGGATCTGCTGTTCCAAGCGACGAATCTGATCTTCATCTTCATCGTCTTCATGCATACACCGACGCTCGCGGGCTGGACGCGTGACGAGATGGTGTTCGTCTACGGCTATTTCATGATTCCGTACGGCATATTCAGCTGCTTTTTCAATCTGTGGAGCTTCAGTGAACGATATATTGTAAAAGGGGAGATGGACCGCATTTTGACGCGGCCAGCGTATAACCTGTTTCAAATATTGCTCGAAAATGTAGACCCGCCGGCACTCATCGGTTCCGTCGTGGGCGCGCTCATTATGGGCATATGCTGGACACAGCTTGGGCTCGACTTCGGCTTGGTGGAACTGCTGGTGTTGCTGCTGTTATTGGCTGGGTCTGTGCTCATCTACTTCGGCATTTATGCGGCGCTCACTTCCATCTCGTTCTATTCTGATGCGCCGACCGGCATATTGCCGCTCATCTGGAACATTCAGAGCTACGGGCGGTACCCGCTCACGATATACAACCGCTTCATTCAAGTATTGCTGACATGGATATTGCCTTTCGCCTTCGTCGGTGTCATTCCGGCCTCCTATTTCATGACAGGCAAAGGGATGACACAGTTGGCGCTTCTCACGCCGATTATCGGCTTGCTGTTCCTGACGATTGGCCTCACGATGTGGAATGTGGGCGTGAAACGCTACCGTGGAGCGGGATCGTAGGCTTTGGAAATAAACACCAAGCTTTCTTCGTAAAATGGCGAAGAAAGCTTTTTCTATTCCAGCAAAGAAAACTATTGAAATGTATTATTTTCCTTTATATTATATTGATATACATTTTTGTTCAATCCTTGAATCTGCTAATCTTGATCTCTCCTAATTTTGCGGATTGTGTGAAGATGTAATAGTCAAATACGGAGGTGATGTTGTCAGTATTACTCGCATATGCGAGAGTATGCCAATTGAAAAGAGGAGGAATGAATTTGGTGAAGATGAAAAACAAAAAAGTGCTCTCTCTGGTGATGTCGCTTGCTATGGCGCTCAGTCTGATGACTCCGGCGGCCGGGGCATACGAGAGTCCCCCGCTGGGCGGGCAGCCTGATCCCGTGCTGCATCTGAGAACAGGCAGCGTGAACCTGCATGAAGGCTCATGGAACGACGGGCTTATGCAGGAAGAAGGGGAAGCGGAACGTCAATTGTTCGTTGTTCAATTCAATGATGTCATTACAGAATCATCCAAGCAGCTACTGCTCCAGAATGGAGCGGAAATCGGAGATTACCTTCCCGATTTCGCCTATCTGGTACGTATGAACCCACAGCAAGCCGGCAGCCTCGCCGCACACGAACTCATATACAGCGTCACTCCATATCAAGCCGAATGGAAGGACGGCACCATTCTTTCTTCTCAGCACATCCAGCCAGACACCTACATTATCTCGGTATTTAGAGGAAGCGAATCCAGCGTGGCCGAATTGCTGCAACAGCAAGCGGCTGAATCCGCCATCGTGCACGAAGGCTACATCGAAGCCGTGCTAAGCGATGAGCAGATTCCCCAAGTGCTTCGACATCCAGATGTGACATTCGTCGAACCGAAGCCGAAAGAAGAGGTATACAACGATTTCGTAACCAATCAAATCGGCGCGTCTACGCCAACCGGCGTTTGGAGCCGCGGGCTGACCGGCAAAGGTCAAGTTGTCAGCGTGGCCGACAGTGGTCTGGATTCAGGGAATCTAAGCACGCTGCATAAAGATTTCGAAGGTCAGCTGCATGCTACGCCTGCTCCTAATCCGTCGACCGGGACATGGTCCGACACGAATGGGCACGGCACTCACGTGGCCGGCACGGTTCTCGGCAACGGAGCGATGTCTGACGGCAAGTATAGAGGAACCGCGCACGGCGCGAAGCTGCTCTTCCAAGCCATCGGCTGCGGCGGCGACTCGATATGCCCTGGCGATGTGCGGGAATTGTTCGGCACGGCGAAGCAGCAGGGCGCATCCATTCATACGAACTCCTGGGGAGCCCGCTTCAACTATTCGTACAATGCCAACTCCTCCCGCGTTGACGAATATACGTTTGGCAATAAGGACTTTACTGTATTGTTCGCAGCCGGGAACGATGGCAGCTCGAACAACACGGTTTCATCGCCTGGCAATGCCAAAAACACAATTACAGTCGGCAATCTGCTGAAAAGCAATCCGAATCAAATCGCCCCTACCTCCAGCAGAGGTTATGCCATTGACGGCCGGATTAAGCCGGATCTCGTCGTAACCGGCTCCAACATTATTTCGACTCGTTCCTCAGCTTCATCAAGACAGCCTAATCCGAACCAATACTACACGAGCCTGTCGGGCACTTCCATGGCAACTCCGGCCGTTGCCGGATCGGCAGCCATCGTCCGCCAATTTTATATCGACAAGAAGAATGTGACTCCATCGTCGGCGCTCATCAAAGCTACGCTCATTAACGGAGCGGATGATGTAGGCTACGGTTGGATGAGCAGAGAGACAGGATGGGGCCGCGTGAACCTGGTCAATTCGCTCACTCCGACGGACGGAAGACAAGGAGACTTCGTCGATAACAAGACGGGCTTGAAGACAGGTGACTCCACATCGTATCGCGTTAAAGCCACAGCCGGTAAACCGTTGAAAATCTCTCTGGTCTGGAGCGATTATCAAGGAGCTGTTCAAGCCGGCAAGCAACTGGTTAATGACCTCGATCTTGAAGTAAAGACTCCGAATGGCGAAGTATTTAAAGGCAACTGCTTTGTACAGAACACGGCAAGCTCTACATGCTCCAACTATGACCATGTGAATAATGTCGAAAATGTGTATGTGTCCACTGCGGCAACCGGTGAATATACTGTGACGATCAAGGGGTATAACGTGCCGCAAGCGTCGCAGCCGTTTGCTCTGGTCGTATCGGGGAACGAAGCCAAGATAGTCGGCGAAGGTCCGGATGAACCAGCGCCCGTGGAGCTGAAGGCGCCTGAGCAATTGACCGTAACGGCGCTGACTTACAACACGGTCAGCCTGTCATGGACCGATCTGAACGGGACTGGTCAAGGCATTAAGTACGAGGTGTACAACCAAGAGGAAAAGGTCGGGACTAGCGGAACAACGAACTATACCGTGACAGGACTTATCCCTGAGCAGACCTATACGTTTACGGTGAAGGCTGTTAGCGAACAGGGTAAGGCGTCTCCGCCGAGCCAATCGGTGACCGCGAAGCTGCCTGCCGAATTCGAGCCGTGGGAGGCGAGATACGCATACAAGTTGAACGATCTGGTGTCATATCAAGGCAGCATATACAAATGCATAACAGCACATACATCGTTGGTAAGCTGGGAGCCGCCTAACGTGCCGGCATTGTGGTCCCGCGTGCAGCAATAAGCTGATGGACAGCGGACGTCCCTTTTTGAAAATGGATGCGGCAAATGATAAGCTAGAGGCAGCAAAGCGGTGGCGATGGCCATCCGAAAGAGGTGTATACTGATGACGCAATCCGTTCAAGCGCAAGTCGGACAAATCGTACCTGATTTTACGTTGCCGGCTTCCGGCGGGCAGGACGTCCGCTTAAGCGATTACCGCGGCAAGAAAGTCGTCCTTTACTTCTACCCGAAGGATATGACACCGGGCTGCACGCAGGAATCATGCGATTTCCGCGATTACCACGGGGATTTTGCAACACATAACGCCGTAGTGCTCGGCATTAGCCCAGACGATCTGAAATCTCATGCTAAATTCATTGAGAAGCACAGCCTTCCGTTCACACTGCTCTCCGATACGGAGCACAAGGTGGCCGAACTGTTCGGCGTATGGCAGCTGAAGAAGCTGTACGGCCGGGAATATTACGGTATCGTACGCTCAACCTTCCTTATCGATGAGGAGGGCAAGCTGGCCAAGGAATGGCGCAACGTAAAGGTGAAAGAGCACACGGCAGAGGTGCTTGAGGCTGTGCGTACACTGGGATAACCGAATAATGAATAGGTGGAGCGGCTCAAGGTCTGGAGACTTTGGGCCGCTTTGTATTGGGCTATGTAAGTGTTCGGTTTATAGAGAGAGTGTGTTAAGAAGCGCGTATGTTCTTCTATGGCTGGGAGATCGTGTTAAGAAACGTGTATGTTCTGAGAATAGGGGAGAGTGGCGCTAAGTTTGAATCGGGCGGGTTTTGTGTGTAGAACGCCGAACTGTTTCCGAATGTCAATGCCAATTCCTTTATTGGCGAGCAATTATTGCAGCTGCTGAATTTTTGCGAAATGGTTGTCACACTCTCCATATTCCAATAGCTTGTATTTTATCGCCTTCTGCTTTTTATTTTCTTTTAACCAAATAAATGATGGCAAATATGGTGAAATAGACAAATGCGAACGCCAAAGAAGTATTCTTCATTGTCTTATCATCGGCAAAAATTTGAATGAAAAAATTAAATCCTAAAACGACTGCGTACCCAGTGTAAACTTCTGTTGATTTTTCTACGCTCTCTGTTTGCTTTCTCCCGTCTATTATTTTTAATGTGAGCACCAAAATCCAGAAATATATAATTGCGCACGAAAGAGCAATATCCTGAATAATCTGTTCGGGAATAAAAAAATGAGTAAAAACAGCAATTGCTACGATGATGGCGAGGGCGATGTAATGTATTGTTAGTTTTTTCAATAAAAACTACTCCTGTTCCTGAAAGTAGTAGCTTTGGCATCTCTCGTTTATGCGCCTGCAAAGCTTGCGAGGGCTTATCTACTATGGAGGCTATAAAAATGGGTGTGCAGGACGCTGCCAAATCTGCCCGAAAGGAAGTTGTAGAAGCTATAATAGGATTTTTCGGTGTGGGAGCTATCTACTCCGCTTGCTTTGAATAAAATGGACTCATACATATAGACCTCATGCGGTGAGTCTATTTTTTTTCCTCATCAGGCCGAATCAATTCATTAATCCCCGTCTCAGCGACTCTATAACTATTCTACTCTCAATGTAATCTTTGGATCGTTTTATGCTAGTCTTCATTTTTAAGCTGCTTATTTCCTCTTAACCAGATAAAGGATTGCAAATATGGCGAAATATAAAAATGTGCCCGCCATAGAAATATCCTTAATCGTATTATCTCCGGCAAAAATTTGAATGAAAAAATTAATCCCTAAAATGACAACGTGTGCAATGTGAACTTTCGTCCCTTTTTCCACGCCGTCTTTCTGCGTTCTATCGTCTCTTAACTTTAATATGAATACAAGTATGCAGAAATAAAGAATTATACATGAGAACGCGATATTCTTAAGCATCTGATCATCGATAAAAACTTGAATGAAAATATTAACTGCTAGAATGACAGCGAGCACAATGACGGCGATTATAGTGTGAGATATATGCGCATTTCTCAACATAAACCACTCCCATCTCTAAAATCCAATGTTGACAATATTATACATCAGGATAACAGCAGCCGGCGGTACTGTGAAATTCGTAAATAAAGTGCTGGAAACCTGCAAAGTTGCCAAAGGAATGGGCATCGGCACCATGGAGGCTATAAAAATGGGTGTGCAGGACGCTGCCAAAACTGCCGGAAAGGAAGTTGTAGACGCTCTAATAGGAATTTTCGGTGTAGGGGCTGTATATTCCAGTTGCTTTGAATAAAATCGATTCGTACATATAGACCTCACGCGGTGAGGTCTATTACTTTTCTATGTTAGGCAGGATGATTCAATTCCAGCGTTAGATCCTCTATATTGATTCAGCCCCAAATAAGAACTATTTCTCCTAAATAACACTTATATTAGTTATTTATATGATATGCCATCGTGCAAAGGAAAGCAAACGGTATCCGAACGCCTTACGTTTTCAGCATTTATTCAGCTAACGCTCAGTTTGCGCTCAGTTACCTTTAAGGAACCATTCAGCTAGGATGAGTATGATGGGGACAGTGAACGGCTCAGACATGTCGCGGGCTGTTCTGTAGAACCGGTAAAGGTGGACTTGACGCGATGAAGAAGTGGATGTACATATTGGGAATCGTCATTGCAGCAGGGGTGGCTGCAGGATTCTATTTTACGCGGCAGCAGACGGAGCAATCGTCGGCGGACCCCGTGCCAACTCGAACGGTACAGGCGACCAGAGGGAGCATAGAAACGAAAGTGTCAGGTTCTGGAATGGTCGGAGTTGCACAAGAGAGCAATGTGAAAGCGGCTTATAAAGGGACAGTCAGCAAAATTAACTTCAAGGTCGGAGACAAGGTGAAGAAAGGACAGACGATCGTTGAGTTCAAAAAAACGGACAATTCCGAGAAGATCAAGCAAACCGAGCTCTCCCTGAAGAAACAGCAATTGCAGATGGAGCAGCTTCAGAAGCAGTATAAAGAAGCGGCGGAGGAAAGCAGGGACTCTATTAGAATCAATATAGAATCGTTAACGCTAGAGATAGAACAAAATGAATCAACGATCTCCAGCTTGCGGAAGGAAGAAGCGGAGAACCATGACGTTGCCGCCCCGGTTGCGGGCACGGTCACGGCGAGCGAGATTGACGTCGGAGGCGATGTGAACGAGAACACCGTCGTGGCGGTTATCGTCGATTATACCAATCTGGAGTTCACCATGTCGGCGGATGAACTCGATGTGCCGAAAGTCAAGGCGGGACAGACGGCGGAAGTGACGCTGAACGCATTCCCGGACAACGTGTTTACAGGAAAAATCAATACGATTGCCAATGAAGGCAAGAGCTCCAACGGCGTTGCGACCTATGAGGTAAAGATTGGCTTATCCAATGCCGCAGGCGTTCTCTCCGGCATGTCCGGCCAAGCGGAAATTGTTACGAATGCGAAGCAGGACGTTGTCCTTGTCCCGGTGGAGGCGGTCGTCGCCATGGGCGGCAAGCATTTCGTCCGGGTGCCTGACAGCGGGGCTGGAAGCGGTCTGGCGGATGGCGCTGGAAGCGACGCTGGCAGCATGGATGGCCGTGCTACAGCCGGGACTGGAGATGGAGATGCAGCAGGAGGCAATACAGGAAGCAGCAATAGAAGCAGCACCCGAGGCAATTCCGGCAATAGGGCGGCAGGAAGCAGTACAGGCAAGGGAGCTGCAGCCGGGCAGGAGAATGACGGCGCGATCCGGCGAATGGGCCAGGCTTCTGGCGGAACGCTGAGAGAAGTGACCGTTGGCATCAGCAATGACTCCTATGCCGAAATCATGTCCGGCCTGAGTGAAGGCGACTCTGTAATCCTTGCCGCGCCGCAAGCGCCGCAAGGAAAGGCAGGCGGGTCAACCGAGCAAAGACAGCAGATAAGAGGCATGGGAGGCGGCGTCATTGGCGGCGGCAGCTTCTCGGGTGGCGGGTTTCCTAATGGCGGCGGAGGCGGCCGCCGATGAGAGAGCATGCAGCATCAGGGAGTGGCGTCCTGATCTCAATCCGGGACGTGCGGAAAGGGTACAGAATGGGTTCAGAGGAAGTGACCATTCTTCGAGGGATTAATCTGGAGATTCGCCAAGGTGATTTTGTGGCGATTATCGGTCCATCCGGCTCAGGCAAGTCGACGCTGATGAATGTCATTGGCTGTCTGGATACGCCGAGCTCTGGCAGCTATACGCTAGACGGTATGGAAGTGAGCGGATTAAGCGATAACAAGCTGGCGGAAGTTCGCAATCGGAAAATCGGCTTCATCTTTCAAAGCTTTCACCTTCTTCCGAAGCTGAGCGCTATTGAAAATGTGGAGTTGCCGCTCATTTACCGGGGATTGTCGAACAAGGAGCGCCGCGAAGCTGCGATCAAGTCGCTGCAGCAGGTAGGGCTAGAAGATAGAATGGGCCATCGGCCGAGCGAGCTCTCAGGGGGACAGCAGCAGCGGGTTGCGATAGCTCGGGCACTGGCCACTCATCCGCCGATTCTGCTCGCGGATGAACCGACCGGCGCATTGGATACGAGGACCGGCAAGGAAGTGTTGGGACTAATTGAGGAGTTGAATAACGCCGGGCATACGATTGTGTTAATCACCCACGACTTGGAAGTAGCCGCGCGGGCCACAAGAGTCGTATTCATGAATGACGGCATCTTGACCGAGGAAAGGGGGGACGGGCGTGAAGCTGTCGCAAGGGTTCAGAATGTCATGGCACAGCATTCTGGCCAACAAGCTTAGAACCTTCCTTTCCATGCTAGGGATTTTGATCGGAGTCGCCACGGTAATCTCGCTTGTGGCAATGGGACAAGGCTCTTCCAATGAAGTGGAGAAATCGTTGCAGAGCTTGGGCACGAATATGTTGTCGGTAAACATAATGGGCCGCGGAAGCGTGACGACATTATCCTTGGATGATGCGGTTCACTTGGCCGACGGAATCGAGGATATCGAAGGAGTCGCTCCGATTGTCTCCGGGAATGCAGCCGTAAAATACGGCACGACGGAATCCGCCTCGGTGTCTGTTGAAGGAATTACGCCGGACTATGAGACGGTCAAAGATTTCAAGCATCAGAGCGGCCGCTATATCGTCCCGCTGGATGTGTCGAACTATTCCAGAGTGGCGCTGCTAGGCGTCAATACGGCTGCCGACTTGTTCGGCTCCGAGGACCCGACGGGCAAGACAGTGCTGCTTAACGGCGTCCGGTTCAAGGTCGTGGGACTGCTGGAGCCGAAGGGAAGCTCGCTTGGCGGCTCAAACGACGATAAGGTGCTGATTCCGATTACGACGGCGCAGCGGCTGTTCCAATCGGCAGGCATCCGTTCCATCAGCGTTAAGGTGGCCGAGGAGGATAAGATGGCTGCGGTCGTAAGCCAGATTGAAGCGAAGCTGGCGGAATTGTTCCGCGGCAATACGGACAGCTTCAACGTTTTTAATCAACAGGATGTCAAGGATACGATGAGCTCCATATCCAAGACGATGTCGATGATGATGGCGGGCGTTGCCTGTATTTCGCTTGTCATCGGCGGAATCGGGATTATGAACATCATGCTCGTGTCGGTAACCGAACGCACGCGTGAAATCGGCATTCGCAAATCTCTGGGCGCCAAGAAACGGGACATATTAGTTCAATTTCTGATCGAGGCGGTCATTATTAGCGGAATGGGCGGATTGGCCGGAATCGGTCTGGCTTATGCCGCTTGTTATGCCATGACTCATTATTTTGAAATGGCAACTGAAATCAAAGCGAACATTATTAGTTACTCTTTTGTGTTTTCGGCGGCAATCGGCATTTTGTTCGGTATTTTTCCGGCTAACAAAGCCGCTTCCTTGAAGCCGGTAGACGCTTTGCGGCACGATTGAAGAAAGGGACTGGCAGTGCTGTGCTGTTGGCCATTATATGGTTGGTCTATCTGTCAGGACATATGAAAAGGCAGCCGGCTCATCCGACATGGATGACATGGCTGTCTTTTTTACTTATGGATGCAACTTTTTGTGCCATACATGTCAACGTGGAAGGTTGGGGCGTCTCTACTTGTCTCATCCATTGGATTTCGTCCAATCAATGAGCCGGGTGCATCTCATTAAAGTCGATTACATTGGATTTCATCCAGTGGTTTGGCACTCTATCCGCA
Organism: Paenibacillus sp. MER TA 81-3; assembly: GCF_023713585.1. NCBI lineage: Bacteria > Bacillati > Bacillota > Bacilli > Caryophanales > Paenibacillaceae > Paenibacillus > Paenibacillus sp. MER TA 81-3. Next base: position 17,782 of record NZ_JAMAWB010000023.1, on the reverse strand, counting down.
TCTATGGCTGAGAAACAGCCCGATCCATTGGACAAATTACAGTCTACATGCCGTTTAGCCGCTGAGTCCGTACATTTGACTGTATATTTTCCAATGGAGCTTACACCGGCTTAACCAGGAACGTGGTTAGAAGCCCCGCAAATGCTTGCTTCGACTCAACCTCAGACTAACCAATAGGAGACATTGTCAGCATTCCCCCGCCAAATTTATTTAATTTTTTCCATTATTGCTCTACAATAATAATGGAAATGGGAAAGGGGATACCGACGATGATGATATCCACGAAAATACATCCACCGCGTTCAAGGCTGCCGCTGGTTGAGCGTGAGCGCTTGCTGCAGCTTCTCGATGAGGGCTTGAACTGTAAATTGACCGTAGTTACGGCTCCGGCCGGGTTCGGCAAATCGACGCTGCTTGGCGCTTGGGCAAGCCGTCATGAGCATGCGGCATGGGTGACGCTTGATCGGCAGGAGAACGATTGGGTAAGTTTTTGGTCATATATAATGGCCGCGGTCGGCGCTGCGCATCAAGAGTCCGGTATCCAAGCGGAAGCAATGACATCGCGGATCAATCCGCGCAATCCCCACATCTGGATGGGAGAAGTCATTCGCGTTTTGACTCAGCTGCCAGCCCCATTCGTTATTGTGCTTGATGATTACCATGTCATCGAAAATGAGCAGATCCACCGTTCGATGTCGTATCTATTGCGGCATTTACCAGAATATATTCATATTTACATCGGAAGCCGTAACGAACCGCCTTTACGACTGCCCCAGCTTCGATTGCGAGGAGAATTGCACAAGGTTGGCATGCAAGAGCTGCGCTTTACCGGTGATGAGGGAGCGGCTTTCTTTCAACATTGTTTAAGCTTGCCGCTGGCCCGACGCGAGGCGGACATGCTGGTCGCCCGGACGGAAGGATGGATCGGCTGCATGCAACTCGCTGCCCTTTCCTTGAGGGAGAAACGGGAATATAAGGAGTTTATTCGTCATTTTTCTGGACAACACCGCGATGTGGCTGAGTTTTTGCTCATGGAGGTGTTGGACAATCAGCCGGAGCGCACGAAAAAGTTTTTGCTGTATACATCGATATGCAGCCGGATGTCCGGGCCGCTATGCGAAGCGATTACCGGACAAGCAGGAGGACAGACGGAGCTGGAGGAACTGGAACGTTCTCACCTGTTTGTTATCCCGCTGGATGATGAACGGGGTTGGTATCGCTATCATTATTTGTTTCAAGACTTTTTGCAGGCGCAGCTGAAGAAGCGATTTCCCGGACAGGCAACGAGACTATATGCGCTAGCGGGGAAATGGCTGGAAGAGCACGGTCTGGCCGAGGAGGCAGTAGAACATTATTTGCTTGGCGAGCAGTATGAAGATGCTTTGCGGATGATCGAGGGGCTTCGGGATCGGATTGCGCAATCGAAGCTGGAGACGATGCTGCGGTGGCTTTCTGCCATACCGCCGCGAATTCTGAATCGGACGCCACAGCTCGATTTATTCTGCATATGCTTGCTGTTGTACAACGGCCGGTTATCAGAAGCGGAAGAGCGAATCGAGGTAATGGAGGCTTCTCTGCAGCAGGCCAGGAATGTGGAATCCGAAGCAGAGCATCGGCTTAGAAGCAGCGCTCTATCGTTAATTCGCATGATGCTGGCGCATCATCAAAGAGATTTTACAGCGGTGCTTCGCTATTTCGAGCAATGTGTCGACGAGGTTCCCGAGAGCAACAGCGGTATCCTGCATCTTATTACTCATCAATTGGACTTGGATTTAGTAGATAACAATTTGATTGCCCATATCGGAAGCTTGCGTGTGGCGGAACAAATCATATTGCGTTCTATTGAAGTATGGGAGAAGAAGCAACATAGCGCCTTTGCAGCCGTATCCTATGAAAATTACAGTCACCTGCTGTATGAATGGAACCGTCTGGACGAAGCAGAGCATTGGGCGGCGCTAGCGCTCAAGACAAAAGCGGAATCGGTGCCGATTGCTCTCTATGCCGCCTTTACGATGGCGCGGATTCTGCAGGTGAGAGAAGCTGCCCCGCAGGCGCTGGAAATTATGCTGCAGCTTAAGAACCGTTATACCGTCCAGGAGCATGGGCAGGCAGTTCAGCGAATATCGGTCGAATTGGCGCGGCTCGCCTTGGCGCAAGGAGATATCAAGCAGGCGGAAGCATGGATTCAAGAAAGCGGGATAGATCAATTAGAAGATGAATTTTCCCTTAACCAAATCTATGAATATTATGTATTGGCACAAACGCGGGTAGCGTCGGGGCGATATGAAGAGGCCATTCTCCTCTTGGAGAAGCTGAATCAGCTGGCAAGACAGCACAGCCGTCAAGGTGATGTAGTGCGGACGTTAGCGCTGCACAGTGTTGCATATTATTGTGCAGGCAATGTTCAGCCGGCGATGCATAAATTAGGGGAAGCGCTTGAAATTGCCGAAGAAGAAGGCTATATTCGCTCGTTCACGGATGAAGGGGCTCCGATGCTAGAGCTGCTGGCTGCGTACGTGCGGATGCGGCAAACAAGTTTTTTGCGCGGAGAGAAGTTCCGTGTCAGGTTGGAATATGTCAAAAAATTAATAGGGTGCCTCCGGCAAGAGCATGGAGATGACGAAACGCTGAAGAGCAGCCTGCTGACAGGTCAGGAATTGAAAGTGCTGCAGCTGATAGAGAGTGAACTGACGAACAAAGAGATTGCCGCCGAGCTAACCGTGAGTGTAGCTACGATTAAAACCCATATTAACAATATTTATCGCAAAATGAATGTGAAGAGCCGCTTCGAGGCGGTGCTTCGCGGAAAAGAATTGAACTTATTATGACAATGCACCCCTTAGAATTCATCGGATAAACCATGGAGAGAAAATTCCTCTGTTAAGTCGGCCTGTCGAACTTATTTGCAACGCCGTTATGTAAAAAGTCACCTATAGTGTATAATTAAACATGCATTTTTCATGCTTTTTTTTGAACATGAGCTTATGGAATGAATCATCTAATAAAAGTGGGTTGTAAATAACATGGATAACGAGAAGCAGCGGTTAAGCATAGAAGCGGCAAGACTTTATTACCTTTCTGATTATAGTCAATTAGAAATTGCGACAAGGCTCGGCGTCTCCCGTCCGACCGTGTCCCGATTATTGCAGCATGCCAAAGAACAGGGCTATGTGCGTATCAACATAGTCGATCCACTTGAAGATTTGGATGCTTTGGGTGAGCAGGTTAAGCAAAAATATAATTTGGATACGGTCCTTGTGTGCTATTCGCCTTTGAACGAGTATCAAGAAATTCAGAAGCATATCAGCAAGAAGGCGGCTGATTATTTGCATGAAACGGTTCAGGATGCGGATATTATCGGCGTAACCTGGGGGAGGACGATGCATGCAGTGGCGCTTCAGCTGCAGCAAAAGCAGGTGCGAGGCGTGGAGGTCGTTCAATTAAAGGGCGGCGTAAGTCACTCCCACGTCAATACGTATGCGGCTGAAATTGTGAATTTATTCGCCGCGGCGTTCCAAACCATTGCCCGTTATTTGCCGCTGCCCGTCATATTCGACAGCATCGCTCTCAAACAGATGGTGGAGCAAGACCGGCATATTCATCGTATTATTCAACTGGGTAAACAGGCGAATATTGCTGTCTTCACCGTAGGAACGGTTAAAGACGATGCCCTTCTGTTCCGGCTCGGCTACTTCAGCAAAGAAGAGCAAAAACTGCTCCAAAGCAGTGGTGCAGGCGATATATGCTCCCGTTTCTTTGACGAGAAAGGGAACATATGCAGTGAAGAAATCAATAATCGCACGGTAGGCATCGACCTTGCGGAGCTGCGCAATAAGGAAAAATCGATTCTTGTTGCCGGAGGGCAACGGAAAATCGAAGCGATCGGGGCCGCCCTGAACGGCAAATATGCCAATATATTAGTGACTGACCAATTCACCGCGCAAGCGTTGTTAAAATAATCATCCTGCCGCAGCAGGGAGTGGACCCCTTAGAATAGACATTGAGATCAGCCGCTTCTCAAAGCCGTCTATATCCAAGGGGTTTTTTGTTTCCAGAAATAACGATACGCTGCCATGTGCTTCTCTCCACTCTCCCTCTCATTCAGAAAGGCAACTCTCCGCAGGTGGGCTGTCGGTGATATGCATCCCATAACCGTAATTCTCAGAAAATACGGCAATATGTACCGATTCGATAAAATAGCCTAGCGCATGGAAATGCGGGAACCATTGTTACTGACCGAAGGGGAGAGTGATCGGAAGCGCCGAATGGAGTGAGTATCTCCTCTTTATTCGACCTTGAACAAAATTTCAACGTGAACTTTACATATGTTCAATACCTGTGTTATGATGTGCATGAAATCAATATAGTGCACCATAAACAGGTATGAAAATAGAGTAGGTAAGGAGTGTAGAGCATGAGCATAGCAGGAATTATTGATCATACGCTTCTGCGGGCGGACGCCACGAAAGAGGACATCGCCAAGCTGACGGAAGAAGCGAAGCAATATGAGTTCGCTTCGGTCTGTGTCAACCCGGCATGGGTGGCTTACTCGGCAGAGCAGCTTGCAGGCACGCAGGTCAACGTATGTACCGTTATCGGTTTTCCGCTGGGTGCCGCCACTTCTGCAGTCAAAGCTTATGAGACGAAAGATGCGATTGCCAATGGGGCAAACGAAGTGGACATGGTTATTAACATTGGCGCTTTGAAAGCACAGGATTACGAACTGGTTGAGAAGGACATTAGGGCAGTTGTGGAAGCGGCTTCAGGCAAAGCGCTCGTAAAAGTTATCATTGAAGCTTGCCTGCTCACCGATGAGGAGAAGGTGCGCGCTTGTGAATTGGCTGTAAAAGCGGGCGCTGACTTTGTCAAGACATCCACCGGCTTTTCTACAGGCGGAGCGACTCGCGAAGATGTTGCTTTGATGCGCAGCACCGTCGGACAACGTGCAGGTGTCAAAGCTTCTGGCGGAGTCCGGAGCTTGGAAGACATGAACGGCATGATTGAAGCGGGAGCAACGCGCATCGGTGCCAGTTCCGGCGTTCAAATCATGGAGGGCGATCAGTCGTCATCTTCTTATTAATCCATATAAGAGCGTGTTTCAAAAGTCCGTTAGGGACTTTTGAAACACACCTACAAGAGGAGGATATGTCGCATGAAAGAACAGTTGATTCAAGAAGCGATTGAAGCGCGCAAGCAGGCCTATTCCCCTTATTCCCGCTTTCAGGTCGGCGCCGCAGTGCTGGCGGGCGGGAAAGTGTACCGTGGCTGCAACGTGGAGAACGCGTCCTACGGCTTAACCAATTGTGCCGAACGAACCGCGATCTTCAAGGCCGTCTCCGAGGGAGAGAGCAAGATTGAAGCCATTGCCGTGGTGGCGGATACGGAAGGTCCGGTATCTCCATGCGGCGCTTGCCGACAGGTGCTGGCCGAATTCTGCGACAGTCAGACGAAAATATATGTAACCAATCTTCATGGCAACACCGAGGAATGGACGATGGAGCGCTTGCTGCCGGGAGCTTTTCAGGCGGGAGATATGGACAATAATGAATAGAATCAGCATGATTTCCTTTTTTTATTCAAATGTAAGCGGTTAATATGTTGCCTGCGCAAGTTTTTCGCAAGTCAATTTAATCTGCACATGCTCAAGCATGGGGGGAAGTACGAATGAAATATGTAATCGCTATTTTGGGCGTATTGATCGTTTTCGGACTCACATACGCTGCCAGCAACGATAAACGCAATATTCGCTATCGTCCGCTAGTGCAAATGGTTATTCTGCAAGTGATATTGGCATTCATTTTGTTGAATACGAGTGTGGGCGAGCTTCTAATCAAGGGGTTTTCTTCCGTATTTGAGTCGTTGCTCGCCTATGCGGCAGATGGAGTGAACTTTGTCTTCGGAGGTATCGCGAACGAAGGGCAGGCTCCGTTTTTCTTGATGGTGCTGCTGCCGATAATATTCATTTCCGCGCTGATAGGCATTTTGCAATACACGAAGATTTTGCCGTTTATCATTAAATATATTGGACTAGTGTTGAGCAAGGTGAACGGCATGGGCAAGCTGGAATCGTACAATGCGGTGGCGTCCGCGATCTTGGGGCAATCTGAAGTATTCATTTCCGTGAAGAAGCAAATTGGCTTGCTGCCGGAGCATCGTTTGTATACTTTGTGCGCTTCTGCGATGTCTACCGTATCGATGTCGATCGTCGGCGCGTACATGCTGATGATCAGTCCCAAATATGTCGTCACGGCGCTCGTGCTGAACCTGTTCGGCGGGTTCATCATTGCTTCCGTCCTTAACCCTTACAAAGTGTCGAAAGAAGAAGATATATTGGAGGTTCAGGAGGAACACAAGCAGTCCTTCTTCGAAATGCTTGGCGAATACATTATGGACGGCTTCAAGGTAGCCATTACGGTGGCTGCGATGCTGATTGGTTTTGTAGCGTTGATCGCGCTGGTCAACGGCCTGTTTGACGGATTGTTCGGCATTACATTCCAACAACTGCTGGGATATATTTTTGCGCCGTTTGCATTCTTGATGGGTGTGCCTTGGAAAGAAGCGGTAGATGCAGGCAGCATTATGGCGACGAAGATGGTAGCCAACGAATTCGTGGCGATGCTGGATCTGTCCAAGCAAGCCGTTCTGTCTGAGCGGGCGACGGGTATTGTATCCGTTTTCCTAGTCTCGTTTGCCAACTTCTCGTCCATTGGCATTATTTCCGGCGCCGTGAAAGGATTGCATGAGAAGCAAGGCAACGTGGTTGCCCGCTTCGGCCTCAGATTGCTGTATGGCGCCACGCTGGTCAGCGTATTGTCTGCAACGATTGCCGGTTTGTTCCTATAATAAAATGAGGAAGGAGAGGAGAAGACATGGATTCATTTAAACGCATTCACCTCATTGTGATGGACTCGGTAGGCATTGGAGAGGCCCCGGATGCCGCCCAATTCGATGATATCGGAGCTGACACGCTTGGCCATATCGCACGCGAACGCGGGGGGCTGAACATGCCGAATATGGCAAGACTGGGCTTGTCCAACATCCGCAACATCCAAGGCGTGCCTGAATCAGACCAACCGCTTGCTTACTATTGCAAAATGCAGGAAGCCTCCAGTGGAAAAGACACCATGACCGGGCATTGGGAAATGATGGGCTTGTATATCGATACTCCGTTTCGTGTATTTCAGGATGGATTCCCTGATGAGCTCATTCAACGGATTGAAGAGAAGACCGGCCGCAGAGTGATCGGCAACAAGGCAGCAAGCGGTACGGAAATCATCGAAGAGCTCGGGGAAGAGCATATGAGGACCGGTGCTCTTATCATCTACACTTCTGCCGATTCGGTGCTGCAAATCGCGGCTCACGAGCAGGTCGTATCCTTGAATGAGCTGTATGATATCTGTACATTCTGCCGGGAAATAACGCTGGATGATCCTTATATGCTCGGCCGGATTATTGCCCGTCCATTTGTAGGCGAACCCGGAAAGTTCACCCGGACGCCTAATCGCCATGATTATGCGCTTAAGCCGTTTGGACGCACGACAATGAATGAGCTGAAGGATAAAGGCTATGATGTCATCGCTTTGGGGAAAATCTCCGATATTTTTGATGGCGAAGGGATTACCAAAGCGATAAGAACCGTTTCCAATATGGACGGGATGGATAAGCTGATTGAAGCGCTTGATGAGCCGTTCACCGGTCTCAGCTTTTTGAATCTTGTCGACTTCGATGCGCTGTATGGCCATCGGCGAGATGCGCAAGGATATGGGCAAGCTCTGGAGGAATTCGATGCGCGCTTGCCGGAAGTATTCGCCAAAATGACGGAGCATGATCTCTTGATCATCACTGCCGATCACGGCAATGATCCGACATACAAGGGCACGGATCATACCCGGGAGTATGTACCGATGTTAGCGTATTCCCCGCGCTTTGCGGCGAAGGAGACGGAGCTGACGCTTCGTGGAACGTTCGCTGATATCGGCGCCACGATAGCCGATAATTTCAGGGTTGATATGCCAGGACATGGAATCAGTTTTTTGGCGGATTTGAAATAACACCTACTTGGAGGAAACGATCATGAGTGTGCACATTGGAGCGAAGCAAGGCGACATAGCCGACACGATTTTGCTGCCGGGAGATCCGCTGCGGGCAAAGTATATCGCTGAAACTTACTTGGAGAAGGTTGCCTGCTACAATGACGTTCGCGGTATGCTCGGTTTTACGGGAACATATCAAGGGAAGCGCGTATCGGTTCAAGGTACTGGAATGGGGATCCCCACGACAAGCATTTACGTGAATGAGCTGATTAACGAATATGGCGTCAAAAACTTGATTCGCGTAGGAACGTGCGGCGCCATGCAGAAGCATGTTCAGGTGCGTGATGTGATTCTCGCCCAGGCTTCCTGTACGGATTCCAGCATGAACCGCCATGTTTTCAATGGGTATGATTACTCGCCGATTGCTAGCTTTCCGCTGCTGCTAGCGGCATATGAACGCGGGATATCCAAAGGGTTGAAGCTTCATGTCGGCAACATTTTCAGCTCGGATATGTTCTACCGCGACGATAAGTCCGTCGTACAGAAGCTGATGGATTACGGCGTGCTTGGTGTAGAGATGGAAACGACTGCCTTGTATACACTTGCCGCCAAATACAGTGTAAACGCGTTGACCATTTTGACTGTGAGCGATCATTTGCTTACGGGGGAAGAAACGACGGCAGCGGAGCGGCAAACATCCTTTGGCGATATGATGGAAGTGGCTCTTGAGACCGCGATTTCCCTTTAAGAGGTTCCCCTTTTGATCACGAAGCATCCCAAGATAGGATTTGTCCAACCAGCATTTTGCAAAATATGCTTTTGTAAAATGACTTCAATGCATACAGTGAGGAGAAAAGACGATGAGAATGGTGGATTTGATTGCGAAGAAGCGGGACGGCAAGGAACTGACAACTGAAGAAATCAATTTCATTATTGATGGATATACAAAAGGCGACATTCCGGATTATCAAGTCAGCGCCTTGGCAATGGCCATCTATTTTCAGGATATGAACGAGCGTGAACGGGCCGATTTGACCATGGCCATGGTTCATTCCGGAGACACTATCGACCTGTCGGCGATACAAGGCATCAAGGTAGATAAGCACTCCACCGGAGGCGTAGGCGATACGACCACTCTGGTATTGGCTCCGCTTGTAGCTGCATTGGATATTCCGGTGGCGAAGATGTCCGGACGCGGGCTCGGCCATACCGGCGGGACGATTGATAAATTGGAAGCCATTGAAGGATTCCACGTGGAGATCAGCAAAGACGAATTCGTGAACTTGGTAAATGAGCATAAAATCGCTGTTATCGGACAAACTGGCAATCTCACGCCAGCCGACAAAAAGCTGTATGCATTGCGCGACGTTACGGCAACCGTAAATTCGATTACACTTATTGCGAGCTCGATCATGAGCAAAAAAATCGCGGCAGGATCCGATGCCATCGTGCTGGATGTGAAGACCGGCGCAGGCGCGTTCATGAAAACCGCTGAAGATGCCAAAGAGCTGGCCCATGCCATGGTCAGCATCGGCAACAAAGTCGGCCGCAAGACGATGGCAGTCATATCCGATATGAGTCAGCCGCTCGGCAGCGCGATCGGCAATTCCTTGGAAGTGAAAGAGGCCATTGATACGCTCCGAGGTCACGGGCCGAAGGATCTGGAGGAGCTGTGCTTCGCGCTCGGAAGACAGATGGTCTATCTCGCTGGCAAAGCAGATTCACTGGAAGAAGCCGAAGAGAAGCTGAAAGAAGTCATCCATAACGGTAAAGCGCTGGAGAAATTTAAGGAATTCATTGCCAATCAGGGCGGAGATTCTTCCGTAGTAGATGACCCGGACAAATTGCCAAAAGCAACCTATATCATAGAAGTGCCTGCGAAGGAAGACGGCATGGTCGCCGAAATAGTGGCAGATGAAATCGGAACCGCAGCCATGCTTCTCGGTGCGGGACGCGCTACCAAGGAATCCGAAATCGATCTGGCTGTAGGATTGATGCTGAACAAGAAAATCGGAGACAAGGTCAAAGCCGGAGAGTCACTGGTGACCATTTATGCGAATCGGGAAAACGTGGATGATGTTATCGAGAAGATTTACGCGAACATCCGTATTGGCAGCCATGCGGAGACGCCTGTACTGATACATGACATTGTGACGGAATAGACGGAACGGTTGTTGCTAAGGCCGAAGCTTTAATAAAGGAGCCGAGCGAGAGTCAGGACATGTTTTCCTGCTTCTCCCCGGCTCTTTTTCTATCTCAATACACCCGATGAATAATATCCTCGAAATTAGGCTCCTCCATATGAACGTCCTCCAGCTCTCCGAACTGCTCCAACAGCCGCAGCGCTTCCATGGCGCTTAACTGTTCGCGGTTGCATTCGACGGTCAGCGTGCGTCCGGCACGGCTGTGGCAACGAAGCGGAGCAGGAACCTCATGCTCCATGCCTTCCGCCTTGCTGTACGTGACGCGGATAATAGTAGGGAGCCCAATCCTCCGGCGGAGCTCGTCAATCGTGCCGTCGAAGCCAAGGCGGCCGTGGTTAATGACGATGACCCGGCTGCACAGCTGCTCGATATCGTCCATATCGTGTGTCGTCAGCATAATCGTTTTACCCAGATTGAGGTTGATATCTTTAAGAAACTGGCGAATGTTCCGCTTCGCAATGACGTCCAGCCCGATGGTCGGTTCATCCAGAAATAGAATGTCTGGATCGTGCAGAAGTGCTGCGGCGATGTCGGCCCGCATCCGTTGCCCGAGCGACAACTGCCGGACAGGGGTGTCGAGGAATTCGTCCAGAGCAAGCAGCTCCCGCAGCTGCCCGAGCCGTGTTCGCTTCTTCGCCGCGTCCATCCCGTACATGGCGGCAAGAATGTCGTAGGAATCGCGGGTCGGCAGATCCCACCAGAGCTGTGTCCGCTGTCCGAATAGGACGCCAAGCCGCTTCGTCACCAGCCGGCGCTCCTGGTGCGGACTGCGCTCGAAGATGCGCACTTCCCCCGAGGTTGGGTGGAGAATGCCGGACAGCATTTTGATCGTCGTCGATTTGCCGGCGCCGTTCGGGCCGATGTAGCCGACGAATTCGCCCGGTTCAATCTGGAAGCTGATGCCGCATACTGCTTCCTTCACCTGATAGTCTCGGGAGAACAGGGAACGCAGCCCTTTGAACGGCCCTTCCTTCGGCGCCGCTCGACGGAACTGTTTATGCAATTCAGTTACAGTAATCATGGAAGTATCTCCTCCTGCCGCATTGGCGGCCCTCATCGTCTTGGTTGTGCGTGTGTCATCTTGTTTCCATTGGCCGAACCACTCAACTGCCCGTGCTCTGGTATCGCGCGAGTCCAATCTTCCATGCCCGCAAGGCGATTGTGAACAACGCCAGCGCGACCAGAATGGATAAGCCGACCAGCCAGATCCCGGCTTCGTGCCGCAGAATGTACAACGAAGGCATATAATTGGCGAACCCGACCGGAATGACGCTAATAAGCAACCCTTGCAGCCATTTCGGATAAATACTCATCGGATACTGCGCCGCCGTCCGTGCCGCATCTTCGGTAATGTTCTGCAGCTCTTCAATCCGGGTAATCCAGAATCCAGCCGTTGCTGTAAGCAAGCCAATGGCGAACAGCAGCACCGATCCCGACAGGATGACGATGACGGTGAGGGGCAGTGCGGTCCAGGTGATCTGGCCGATCTGCATCATAGTTCCCATGCTAAAGGCAAGAATGGCGATGCCTTGAATGAGCTCGCCGAACTTGATCGAGAAATTTTGCGACATAAGCGCGAGCAGAACCGGGACGGGACGCAGCAGCAGGCTGTCCAGGCTGCCGGTGACCAGATACTTTTCCAAATGATGCACATCGGAGGCGAACATCCGGTACAGTGCCTTGGACAAAGACAGCACGGCATACAAATATCCGGCTTCGGCCAAGCTCCAGCCTTTGATATGGCCGAACTTAAGCAGTATGACCGCCAGCATGAGAAATTCGACGACATTAATAATCGCAGCCATGATGCTCGAGAACCAGAAGTTGAACTTATATTGCATCCGGCTGCGGATGCTTGCGCGTACGAGAAGAGCGTACATGTGAATCCATTTCATCCGCCCTGCACCTCCACTTTGCGCCGCATCATCCCGGTAACGGCGAGACACACGACAGTGAATAGAGCGCACCAAAAGAGCGACCCGGCGAGCGCAGACGGAGATTCCATCCCCAAGTAAATTCGAGTCGGCACATAATGCAGAAATGGATAGAACGACGCGCGGCTAATCGCGGCGAGCCACGGCGGGAGCCATTCAATCGGGATGAGAAAGCCGGACAACAGCATGCTGAACGCATAGTTGACCCAGTACAGCCAGCGGGATTCGGTCGTCCACAGCGCGGCGGCCCCGATGATATAGTTCAAGCAGATGGAAATGTACGCGGCAAGCGTCAAAGCTACAGCGGTCCACACGTAAGTGATAACGGATGAGGGGACGTGAAGCGGCAATACGAAGAAATAAAGCGCGTAAATCGGAAGAAACTTGTACACGAACTGGTAGGCTATCTGCCCCCATTCCTTGCTCATGAGCTGATAGAACAGATGAACGGGACGGACGAGATCGAGGGCAATCTGCCCGGTTCGCACGGACTGCTCCATGCCGAGTCCGTTGTTGAGAAAGGCGGCGATCCATAAGCTCGCCTGATTGAACGCGACATAGCTGATTATGCCATTCAATCCGTATTCGCCAAGCGAACGGCCTTCGCCGATGCCTGTCCAGACCGATACGTAAATGAGGCCGAACAGAGCGCTTGCGATGTTGTGCACGAGATGTGCACTGCGGTACTGCAAGTTGCTGAGATACATTTTGCGGGCCAACGTTAAAAAAAGCATTCAACACCTCCGTCATCATCATGAATTTCGGCAAGCCGACACTTCGATGCAGGGTGAAATGCGCGTAGAGAGAGCGAGGAATATAATACCAAACTTTGAGTAGGAAACGCAATAGTTATTTTTTGCGGGATAAGAAAAACACAATACTAAGTAATATGGAACTGTTATATACAGCAATGGCCGGCTGTCGTCACCGCGTACTGCGAGTGCCGGCGTCCCTCTGCCCTTGATTGGCGACAAAGAGGAGGAGGAAGGAGATGGTGATCATACAGCCGGACCATGCCCAAGCAAGCGTCGTATTGCCAGCGTCCACGGCAAAATAAATGGCGGTCGGCACGGTCTGCGTGACGCCCGGAATATTGCCGGCAACCATCAGCGTCGCGCCGAATTCACCGAGCCCGCGCGCAAAGCCGAGGATGTAGGCGGTCACGATGGAACGTGAGGCGAGTGGAAGCGTAATATGGCGGAATACTTGCCATTCGCCAGCGCCTTCTGCCCGTCCCGCCTGTTCTAGCTCGGTATCGACCGAGGCGAAGCCGACCTTGAGCGATTGATAGACGAGCGGGAAAGAGACGACGACGGCTGCGATGACACCGCCCGACCAGTGAAAGACGAGCGGGTGGCCGAGCCACGCCTCAGCCCATTCGCCTAAGCGGCTCCGTCTGCCGAGAAGAACGAGCAGGATGAAGCCCACCACGGTAGGAGGGAGGACGAGCGGAAGCATAAAGGCCGTTTCGAGCAGCGTCTTGCCGCGAAAGCTGCGGTTTTTCAGTAACCAAGCAACGGTGATGCCAAGCCCCATTACGATGAGGCTGGATACGATCGTAATTTGCAGAGAGAGTAGTACTGGACTCCAGAACGACACCTTTCCTCCTCCTTTCGTGTGGACAACTAATCGGCAAGATGGAAGCCATAGCGCTCAAAAATGTGACTGGCTTCCTCGCCAGACAAGTATTGATACCATTCCTGCGCTTCTGTCGGATGAGATGTAGCCTTTACGATACCCATCGGGTAGACGATCGGCTTATGCATAGAGGAGTCGACCGTATAGGCGATGAGCGCTTTATTGGCGGTAATCGCATCCGTACGATAGACGAACCCAGCATCGACATTCCCCGTTTCCACGTAGGAGAGCACTTGGCGCACATCCTTCGTTAAGACGAATTTGTCGGCCAACGGCTCCCATAGCTTCGCTTTCTCCAGCACTTCTTGCGCATAGCTTCCAGCGGGCACGCTCTCTGGCGCCCCAATGGCGATCCGCTTTACTTGCTCCGTGCCGAGCGGCTCCAATCCCGTCCACTCCGCTACTTGATTGTTCGGTACGATGACGACGAGATCGTTCTTCAGCAAGGGGCGCTGCCACTTGTCATCGATCAAGCCGTTTTGCAGCAGCTCGTCCATTTGCTTCTTGCCTGCGGAGATGAATAAATCTGTCGGTGCGCCCTGTTCAATCTGCTTCTGCAGTGTGCCAGAAGCACCGAAGTTAATTAGGACCTTTACATTCGGATGGCCTTTCTCATAGGATTGCTTCAGTTCTGCCAGCGCATCCTGCAGACTGGCGGCCGCGGAGACGGTCAATTGGACCTCGGGCGGTTGCGTGTCCGTGTTCCCATTGGCTCCAACTCCTGTGTTGGCGCTGCAGCCGCCCCCCAAGAGAGCGACGAGGGACAGCATGAGGATGAGCATCATTCCAAGGTGCATTTTCATTCGGTATGGTTGCAGGCGCTTCTTCTTCAACATCGTTAATTCCTCCCTGTATGTACCGTTCAGTTGGATGAATACACAATTCCCCTGTCTAAGGAATGGGATAAGCTCACCTTTATTTTGCCTAATTCAGCCTGCAAACATATTCGTTTATAATAGCAAAGTGCAAAATCGGTGAAACCAGTTTGTTGTGCAATCATTCATTTCCAAACGCAGCATAACTTTATGTTTCATTATAAATAGTTATAACAAGTTATAAGTGGTGATGTCTAACATTTTTGTGACAAGGCGATCACGGCCTGCCTTGTCAAGTGGCCGATCCGATCGTATGATCGAAGAAAGCGCATACCAAGGAGGTTCGCAATGCCCCATTCCATGTCCTACACGGTCCATGAGATCGCACAAATGCTCAAAGTATCCAAGTTGACCGTTTATGATTTGATCAAAAAAGGCGAACTTCGCGCATATCGCGTTGGCAAGCAAATGCGGGTTGAAGGCGTTGAGCTGGAAGCATACAAGCAGCGTGGGCAACGTTACGAAGCAACGGCTTATTACGGAGAAGCACTGTCAGAATCGCGGCTCATCAGCCATAGGGCGGCGGCTTCCTTGCCGTCATCTCAACTTGTCATTACCGGACATGATGCATGTCTTGAATTATTGTCCAAACATTTGGAGCGAGAGAATAAATCGATTCGCCCGCTGCGTTCGTTCGTCGGCAGCATGGAAGGCTTGATCGCGCTCTTTCACGGCGATGCTCATATCGTAAGTACGCATCTGTTCGACGGCGATACGGGGGAGTACAATCTTCCTTATATACGCAAATTATTAGTCGGTCTTCCCTATATGGTCATTCATGTGGCCGCACGTTCGGCGGGATTATATGTCCAACCTGGCAATCCGAAGGGGATTGCTTCATGGACCGATGTGGCCAAGCCAGGCATTATGCTGGTGAACCGGGAGCGGGGATCCGGCGCGCGCGTGCTGCTGGATGAGCAGCTGCGGATCAACGGCTTGAAGAGAGAAGTGCTGCACGGATATGGAAATGAGGAGACGACGCATTTAGCGGTCGCAGGACAGGTCGGGAGCGGACAAGCGGATGTCGGGGTTGGCATTGAGAAGGTTGCCTATGCGGTCGGTGTTGATTTTGTGCCACTCATGCAGGAACAGGTTGATCTCGTCGTTCTGAAGCAGCCCGAGCATATGCCGTGGATCGGCATTCTGCTGCAAGTGCTCCGTTCTGCTGCATACCGGGAAGAATTGATGGCGATCCGAGGCTATGATACAAGCCGGACCGGAGAGATCCGCATGGAAGCATAGAATAGGGATGGAGATGTTCTCTCCAAATACGATAGACCCGTCGGAATCCGATCGGGTCTTCTGCGTGTGAATGCGTTATCCGGCATAATCTATGAGTTGCCAGTCATTTTTTCGGGTACCGTTCATATAATCTAGCAATACGGCTTATGAAGTAAGCTCTGAAGTCTCTCATCATTGGATTGAATGAAGCAATTATCATACCATTATTATAGTGTGAATGGAAAAAGAGGAGGAGCAAGAACATGAACGAACGCAATCGTAAGATGGAGCTTCGCATTTTGGCGGCGCTATGTGCGCTGCTCGTCCTGGCAGGAACCTGGACAGCCTTTGGATGGAAATCCCAAATGGAACAAGTCGCTTACGCTTCCTCACAGCGAATGATGATGGAAGAACGCGCGGCATCGGATATAAAGCAAACCGCGGCACAGAGCGCCGGAACGGTGAACGTGGCATGGACGGCGAAGGCGGACAAGCCTTCTGGAGAAGCTGCAGTATTGCCGAGCGGCGGCAATACAGCGCCAGCGGCAGTGCCGGCCAAGAAACATGAAAAGGTAATCTATTTGACGTTTGATGACGGACCGAGCATACATACCTCAGATGTTCTCGATATATTGGACAAGGAAAACATAAAAGGCTCTTTCTTCGTGCTAGGACAGCAGGCGGAGCGCAATCCAAAGCTGGTGGAGCGTATCGTAAAGGAAGGACATGCGATTGGCAATCATAGCTATAATCATGAGTATAAGACGTTATACAGCGATTTCCGCAATTTCTGGAACCAAATCAAGCGTACAGGCCAAATCGTAGAGAAAATCATAGGCTACGAGCCGGTACTGGTGCGAGCGCCGGGCGGCACGATTATGAATTTCGACAAGCAGTACTTTGAGTTAATGGATAAAGCGGGGTACTTGGTCTACGATTGGCATGTAGACAGTGCGGATTCGAAGCGCCGCGGCGTACCAGCCCGAGAAATCGTGCAAGCGATCAAAAAGGGAGCGCTTCTGCCAGAGATGGTCGTGCTGATGCATGATGGGGTTGGGCATGACGAGACGGTCAAGGCGCTGCCGGACATCATTGCATTTTACAAATCAAAAGGCTACACCTTCGACGTGCTGTCGCCGGAAGTGAAGCCGGTTCAATTCCACGTTGGTTCCACGGCGCGGTGGGAGCGTACGCCGGTGAGCACTGCGTGGATTCAAGACAACGTTAAGCCTGTCAAGACTCCAGTGGCGGCAAAGGATCCGATGACGTTCACCGTGGAGACGGATCAAGGTCAAATCCGCTTGGAGCCAGATCAGTTCATGAGCTATGAAGATAAGACGTATGTGCCGCTGCGCATGCTCGTTGAGAAGCTGAACGGGACGGTCAATTGGAATGTGGAGTCGGACCGCGTGAACGTCGAATGGAATCAGACGGCCGTTGAGTTTGATTTGAAGCAGGGGCAGCTGTCGCAGACGATGCCAGACGGGACGATTCAAATACATGAGGCTGATCTTGTCTCGCAGAATAAAATGACGTGGGTGCCGCTGCGGGTGATGCTGGATGCATTCCAAGTCAAAATGTTTCATTATGAGCTGGAGCCGGTTCAACCCGAGAAGCCAGCCGCGGCTTAGGCATCTATTCAGAACCGAGAAAATGGGATGAAAGTGAGAAAGGAGGAACGGAGCGTAGGGGAAACCTACGTGAGTACCGGAGTTTCCACATGAGTCCGAGTTTCGAAGCCGAGATACTATCAGTGCAGCATCGTTATCAAAAGAGTCCATTTTAAACATCCTGCTCAATGAGAGTTTGAAAATGGTCGCATTTCAGAACCGAGAAAATGGGATGAAAGTGAGAAAGGAGGAACGGAGCGTAGGGGA